>JADYZL010000059.1 GCA_020853155.1 Bryobacterales bacterium | reverse complement strand
CGCCTGAAGGATCAGCTTCCTTCGACGAAAGGCCTCCTGTGATCCACATTGTCGATTACGGCGCCGGGAACCTGCGCAGCGTCGAGAATACCCTCTCTCTGATCGGCTGCCCTTACGAGATCGTGACAAGCGCCGGGCAACTGGATGGCGCGGAGAAAGTGATCCTCCCCGGCGTGGGTCACTATGGGCAGATCATGCGATCCCTCGCCACGACAGGATTGCGCGAGGCTCTACTCGCGGTGATCCGGCGCGGCACTCCTTTTCTTGGAATCTGTATCGGGCTGCAGAGCTTTTTCGAAGGCAGCGAGGAAGACCCGGCCGTCGAAGGGCTTGGCCTCTTCGAAGGGGTGATCCGGCGCTTTGACGAACGGCTGCGCGTGCCTCACATGGGCTGGAGTCCGATCTCCTCCCGCAAGGAATGCACCTTGCTGCGAGGGATTTCTCCCAATCCATTCGTTTACTTCGCGCACAGCTATTACGCCCCCGTTGTCGGGGCGACCGGGGCGATCTGCGACTATGGCGTGCCCTACACCGCCCTGCTCGAAGAAGGCAACATCCATGGGGTACAGTTCCATCCCGAGAAATCCGGTTCGACCGGCATCCAAGTGATCAGAAACTTTGTGGAGTTCGCCTAATGCTCGCCAAACGCATCATTCCCTGCCTGGACGTCACCGCCGGCCGCGTGGTGAAGGGCATCAATTTCGTCAACCTGCGCGATGCCGGAGACCCCGTGGAACTCGCGGACCGCTACAACCAGCAGGGCGCGGACGAACTGGTCTTCCTCGATATCACCGCCTCTTCCGACGCGCGCGACACCATGGCCGACGTGGTGGCCCGCACCGCCCGCAAGGTATTTATTCCGCTCACGGTAGGCGGCGGCATCCGCAGCGTCGCCGATGCCCGCAAGATCCTCCATGCGGGAGCGGACAAGGTGAGCGTGAACACCGCGGCAATCCGTCGTCCGGAACTCATCACGGAGTTGAGCGACGAGTTCGGCGCGCAAGCCGTGGTCCTGGCCATTGACGCGCGGCGGCGGCGCGATGCCGATGGCTGGACGATCTACGTGCGGGGCGGCCGCGACGATACGGGAATCGACTGTATCGAATGGGCGCAACGGGCCGAATCTCTCGGAGCCGGCGAAATCCTGCTCACCAGCATGGACCGGGACGGCGTGCAGGACGGCTTCGATTGCGCGCTCACGGCGGCAGTCTCCGAAGCCACGAATATCCCGGTGATCGCCTCGGGCGGCGCCGGCAAACCGGAGGATTTCGTGAAGGTGCTCACGGAGGGGAAAGCCGATGCCGCTCTCGCCGCCTCTATCTTCCACTACGGAACGTATACGGTGGCGGATCTGAAGAACTTCCTGAAGGGCGCGGGAATTCCCGTCCGCCCGGCCATCTCCGCGTAGCAATCCCGAAAGATCAAAATGCCTAGCCAATCTTCCGCTCTTGTAGTCCCGTGCATCGACCTGATGGACGGCAAGGTTGTTCAGCTTGTACAGGGCCGCGACAAAGCCCTCGAAGGCGATCACCCGCACCGGATGCTGGAACGCTTCGCCGGTTTCCCGGTAATCCAGGTAATTGACCTCGATGCCGCGCTTGGCAAGGGGCAGAACGACGCCATCGTCGAGGACCTGGCCACGCGGGCACGGATTCGCGCGGGCGGCGGCGTTCGCAGCGAAGCACGCGCGCGGGCGCTGGTCGCCCTCGGCGTGGATAAAGTGATCGTGGGGACCGCCGCCTTCGACGAGGGGGGCGTCCGCGAAGACTTCCTCCGGAGCCTCGCCGCCGCCGTGGGGCCGGAGCGCATCCAGATCGCCCTCGATTCCAAGGAAGGCCGCATCGTCGTCCGCGGCTGGCAGGAATCCACCTCGCTCACCGCCGTCGAAGTGCTCCAACAACTCGAGCCCTATTGCTCCAGCTTCCTTTGCACCTACGTCGATAAAGAAGGTATGCTCCAGGGCACAGACCTCGAATGGTTCGCCTCCTTGCGGGCCGGCACGAGCAAGGAGATCACGGCCGCCGGCGGCGTCACGACGCTCGAAGATGTCCGCGCGCTGCTAGCCATGAACGTCAACGCCGCCCTGGGGATGGCCATCTACACCGGCCGCATCCCCCTAGCCGCCCTCCGCGAACTCCTGCCGACGGCTCCCTGACCCCCATCGTCAAGAATGGGGTTGCTCTGACGCTGCGAGTCAAGTCCAACAGAAGGAGCGCTGGCGTGGACGGGATGACCGTCCAGGAGTTGCCGGAGCTTCTTAAACAGCATTGGCCAGCAATCCGGGACCAGCTACTGAATGGAACTTACAAACCGTGCCCGGTACGACGGGTGGAAATCCCCAAGCCGGACAGCGGGGTGCGCAAGCTTGGCATCCCGACCGTGCTGGATCGCTTTATCCAGCAGGCGGTGATGCAAGTTCTCGAATGCAGGTGGGACCGGACGTTTTCCGGACACAGCTATGGGTTTCGCCCCGGGCGATCGGCGCATCAGGCGGTAACAAAGGCGCAGCAGTATATTGCCGAAGGCTACCGCTGGGTGGTGGATCTGGATCTGGAGAAATTCTTCGACCGGGCCAACCACGACAAACTGATGGCGAAGATCGCGGGAAGGATTGGCGATAAGCGATTGCTGAAGCTGATCCGGGCGTTTCTCACGGCGGGAGTGATGGAAGGCGGACTGGTAAGTCCGGTGGATGAGGGGACGCCGCAAGGCGGACCCTTGTCCCCCTACTTAGCAACATCGTACTCGACGAGTTAGACCAGGAGTTAGAGCGACGCGGACTTCGATTCGCGCGGTATGCGGACGATTGTAATATCTACGTTCGAAGCCGGCGTTCCGGAACATGAGTGATGGCGAGCGTGACGCGATTCATCACGACGAAGCTGAAACTCAAGGGGAACGATAAGAAGAGTGCGGTGGCGCACCCATGGCAGCACAAATTCCTGGGATTCACCTTCACATCGGCGAAGAACCCGAAACGGCGTATTGCGCCGAAGGCGATGTCGCGATTCAAGGACCGAGTACGGGAACTGACGCGGAGGGCGCGCGGGATGAGCATGGAAGGAATGGCTGAGGATCTGAGCCGCTATTTGCGGGGATGGCGCGGCTATTTCGGGAAGTGCGAAACACCCTCGGTGCTGGAGGAACTGGACAAGTGGGTCAGGCGCCGACTTCGGTCGGCGACCTGGCGGCAGTGGAAGCGAGGCCGCCGGCGATTTGCGGAACTGCGGAAGCGGGGCGTGCGCGGCGACTTGGCCGGTCAAACGGCAGGCAGCGCGCACGGCCCGTGGAGTCTGGCGAATTCACCGGCCTTGGCGATTGCACTGCCCAATTCCTACTTCGACTCGCTCGGGATTCCGAGATTGCTTGGCCGGCGATAGCTCAACCCGCCGAACCGCCGGATGCGGACCCGCATGTCCGGTGGTGTGGGAGGGGAGGAGCCGCGAGGCTTCCTCCTATCCCGATCCCGAATTGGAGAAACCCTCAATTCCTCTCGCACCCCGCCATCTTCGCCTGAACATCCGAGAGTTTCTTCGCGTAATACTCCTTCCGGTAGTTGAGCAGCCTCCGATACGCATCCGCGGCCCGCCGGTACTCGACGCAGATGCTCCCAGAGCCAATCCTCCGATAGACTTCGGCCCGCTCCGCGCTGGCCCAAGCCAGGTTGTGCCATGCCATGTAGAAGTTGGTCTCTCTGGTAAGCGCTTCGGTGTGCGCAATGGCGTCTCCCAGGTAGCTGAGCGCCGCGCGCGAATCCCCTTGACGCGAACGGAATTGGCCAAGAAGAACAAGGGCATAGGCCAGCCTTTCGCGAACGCGGTGGTCCTTCGAATCGGCTTCCCAGAGCTTCCTCCGGATCTCGACGCTCCGCTCCGCGAATGAGATGGCCTTCGCGAGATCCCCCTTCCGCTCCCATCCCGTAGCCGCCATGCTCAAGCTCTGCGCGTATTCCATCCGCGCCGTCGAATCCTGCGGTGCGGCTTCTGCCCGGCGCAGATCCAGATCGACCGCGGCTTTCGCGTTTTCCAGGGCGCGGTCCGCATCGTTCTGGTATATCCCGCTGAGGTACTTGTGCACCCGCGCAAGGTCGCGCATCCTCTCCGGGTCTGCCGGGCGGTCCGCGAGCAACCTCTGGTACAGTTCCTTGGCCCGGTTCCCAAATT
>JADYZL010000058.1 GCA_020853155.1 Bryobacterales bacterium | reverse complement strand
GGGCAGGTGCTCACGATGCTGCTGATGCAGAACCTGATCACGCTCGAGCGGGTGGCGGTGGATGGCACAAAGGTGCGCGCGCAGGTGAACAAGAAGACCTTCAACCACAATCCTTGCAATAGCTTAGAAGCAGTCAGCACCCGCGCTCACCCTTACAGCGCCACCGTAGGCGAACGAATCCACAAACCCCGCCGCTATCCTCAAACGGACGCATAATCAGGCCCATCCCGAACCCGGAAATCAAAAGCCACACAGAATGCACCGCCCGCGCTCCCGCCGCCGCCAAGAGCCCGAAGGGCGCCATAAGCCAGTTGGGTGTGGAACACCCGGGGCGCCCTCGCCACCAAGGAGTGTGACCCCGGCAGGGATGGCATGCAAATCCAGCCAGAATCTCTAGCGCCCATACGCACACCACCACGCCCGCGACCCGCGCCCAATCGCGCCAACCGCACGGTCTCGAGACCGCAGCACCCATCCCCCATCCCCCGTGCCAGAATGGCACGTTCCACCAGCCCAGGTCGAAGGCCTCGGAACACATCCCCCGGCCGCCCAAGCTAAGCAGTCTCGCGCCAGCGAGTCCATGGAGCGCCTGCCCATTTGCAGGTGCGACTCCCCTGCGGCCAAGCCCACCACATCTCGATTTACAGGCAATGTGCCCGCACCCCCTTGGCTTCGTTTCGCAAGACCGCGCCCTCGCCCTCCAGCAAACACCACCCCAGCGCAGCATTCGGCGCGAACCGGAATCGAACATTTCACCAATCACCGCAATTTGCAAAGATCGTAAGCGCCCGTAACTCACTGGCTTCACAGATCTTATCCACCCGCCCGACGTCCCATCCCCACGCCACGGTTCGCTTTGGCGAACCCGGAACGTAGAATCAAACGTGCGGGAGAACTCCGCGTTCCGGCAGATCCAGAGATCCATCCCGAAGACCCACTCCCACACGTGCTCTTCGAAAACAGAATCGATCCATTCCCGCAGGGTCGCAGGCGTCAGGCCAGAGCCAGTATCGTCCGGAAAAATCCGGACAAACCGGACAAGACTCCAACGTCGTCCACAGGCATAACCCTCGCCAATTCAATAAGGTGGAGTGGTGCCCTGGACTGCGGTCGGGCAATGTATTTTTTCAAGTCCGCAAACGGGAAGCCCAGGCAAAGCGATGCTGGCAGGGAGTTGCGAAAGCGGCACACGAACCTTCCGCACCCGCTACTCATCCACAAGAACGGGAACCCGCCTCGCGACGGACGACGAGAAATCAATAACATGCAGCGAAAATCCGGGAAACGAACCCATTTGTTCGCCCCAGGGCGAAAGCCCGGTCGTACCGGGCAACGTCTCTGCAACGGCGACTGTTTATGAAAAACACATCAGGCGGAGCAAACCATGGAACAGGAGAGATATGCCGGCTCGGGGCGGGCAAACTGCAAATCGACGGCAATCAAGCACCCAAGCGGCCCAATGGCGTCTTCGAGAAGATGCGGCCGGGTGTGGTACTTCTGAAAAGCGGAGAGCATAACGGGAGGAAATGATGCAGCTATCGAGACGGCTCATGGTGGGCGGCATGGCGGGCACGTGGGCGGCGCAGGCACAGACTGCCGCCAGGGAGCCGGGAGCGGCCACGGAGAACCCGGCATTCGCGAAGATCGAAGACGTCCCCGGGTTGCCGCGGGTGCTGCTCATCGGAGATTCGATTTCGATCGGCTACACGCTTTTCGTGCGGGAACTGCTGGCCGGGAAAATGAATGTACACCGCATCCCCGCGAATGCCGGTCCCACGCCGAAGGGAATTGAGAATATCGATTCCTGGCTCGGCAAGGAGCGCTGGGATGCGATTCATTTCAATTGGGGGCTGCACGATCTGAAGTACATGTTCGACGATCAACCTCAAGTGGATCTTGCCCAGTATGAGCGCAACCTCACCCGCCTGGCGTGGCGGCTGCAAAAGACAGAGGCACGATTGATCTGGGCGACGACGACGCCGGTACCCAGCTTGCGAGTGGGCCCGAAGCGGATTCCCTCCGACGTGCCTCGCTATAACGAAGCGGCCGCGCGGGTGATGAAACGGCACGGCGTGGCGGTGGACGACCTCTACGCGTTTGCGCTGCCTAGGCTGGCCGAGATCCAGATCCCGGACAACGTACACTTCACGCCAGAAGGTTCACGGGCGCTTGCGGGGCAAGTGGTGGCGTCGATTCTCGCCACGTTATCCCCGCAAGCGGCGCGATAAGATGATCACCACAACACTGGAAGGAGCGCATGTCGCATGAATCGTCGGCAGTTCTTCATGTCGGGCACGGCCTCGTTTGCCGTCTCGCCGTTTTCCTGGGCGCAGGATCTGCTTGGCTCCAAGCCGAAACGGGTGGGGCTGATTGGTTCCGGATGGTATGGCAAGGCGGACCTGCTGCGGTTGATCCAAGTGGCTCCGGTGGAAGTGGTCTCGCTCTGCGACGTCGATAGCAGGATGCTGGCCGGGGCGGCGGAAATCGTCTCCCAGCGCCAGGCCTCGAAGAAGAAGCCGCGCACGTACGGCGACTACCGGGAGATGCTGCGGGAGAAGGATCTCGATATCGTGCTCGTGGCGACGCCGGACCACTGGCACGCCCTTGCGATGATCGAAGCCGTCAAGTCCGGCGCGGACGTCTACTGCCAGAAACCGATCAGCCACGACATTGTGGAAGGCCAGGCGATGGTGGCCGCGGCACGCAAGTATGGGCGGGTGGTGCAGGTGGGCACGCAGCGGCGATCCACCCCGCACCTGGTGGAGGCGATCGAGCAGGTAATCAAGCCGGGGATGCTCGGGAAAATCGGCTATGTGGAGATCTACTGCTACTACCACATGCGCAACCGGACCAACCCTCCGGACATCGCGCCGCCAGACTATCTTGATTGGGAAGCGTATACCGGCCCCGCGCCGATGCGGCCCTTCAACCAGATCGTACATCCCAGGGGCTGGCGCGCCTTTATGGAGTATTCGAACGGCATTGTCGGCGATATGTGCATCCACATGCTGGATGCGGTCCGCTGGATGCTTGGCCTCGGCTGGCCCCTTTCCGTATCGTCGGAGGGTGGCATTCTCATCGACAAGGCGGCGAAGGCGAATATCTCCGACACGCAGACCGCCGTATTCGAATATCCGGAATTCCCCGTGACGTGGACGCATCGGACTTGGGGCGCCGCTCCGGATCCGGACTATCCCTGGGGCGGCACGATTTACGGCGAGAAGGGCACGCTCAAGTTCAGCGTGATGGGCTATGACTTTATCCCGGTAGGGAAGGACGGGAAGCGAATCCACAAGGATGTCACCTACGAACTGGAGCAGTATCCCGAGGATAAGACGGAGAAGGACCTGGAGCGGCATGTGGCCCCGGCCATCCGCTATCACATGAAAGATATGCTGAAGGCGATCGCGGAACGCGGCAAGCCGGTGGCCGATATCGAGCAGGGCCACATCTCCACCGCCTCCTGCATTCTCGCCAATCTGGCGATGAAGACGGGCCGCACCTTGCGCTGGAATCCGGCGAAGCACGAAGTGACGGGAGATCCGGAAGCGACGCGCCTGCTGGCGGGTCCGTACCGCAAGGGCTACACACATCCGGACCCGAAGAAGGTCTGAGCGGAAAGCTCGGTGGGCGCGGCAATCAGGGAATGTCGATCCAACGGCAGCGAGCGGCGGTCGCCGGGTGGGGCCGGGCAGCGTGCAAGCCGATGAGGACGGCGATGATTCCCCGCGTGCCCATCGCGTCTAGCAGGCAGTTTACATCCTCATTCGAGAAACGGTCATGCGCCGAGTTGATTGAACTTCGTTTGCCGAAGAGCGCGTCCGCCTCATCGAAAAGAAGCAGGCTACCGGTACGTTCCGCGCGGGCCAACAGAGACGCGAGATTCTTCTCCGTTTCACCGATCCACTTTTCAATACGAAGGACTGGCATTCCCAGGTTGGCGATCACTTCGGCCGCGAGCGTCTTGCCGGTACCGGCAGGGCCGGCGGCCGATTGGCTGCCGACGGCGATAATGGTGGGGCGCGTGGCACGGCCTTCCCTCGCGAGCGGTTCCAGCTTTTGCTTCGCGGCGGCACTTAGCATTTCCGCGCCCTCATCTCCGCACGGCGCATATCCATTACAGGCGCCCTCAGCTTGTAGTGCGCAATTGTGGCGCGATCCGGCTCGCTCCGTACAATGGGATTGGGGTGGAGACGCGCCGCCGGACAGAAAGCGGGGTCCGCGAACCGATGGCCGATCCATCCTAAACTGGGAATTCACATGAGAATCGCCCTTGGGCAGATTAACCCTACCGTTGGCGCGCTGGAAGCCAATGTCGACCGCATGGTGCGCGCCGCGAAAGAGGCGGCGGCCATGGGGGCACGGCTGATTGTCTTCCCGGAACTCTCCATTACGGGCTATCCTCCACGCGACCTGGTTGAGAAACCGAGCTTCGTGCGCCGAACGCATGAACAATTGCTTCGCTTGGCTGCGGAAACCGCGGAACTGTCCACTGCCGTGATTTGCGGGTTTGTGGGCGCATCCAGCGAGCCCGAAGGGAAGCTGGTTACCAACAGCGCAGCGCTCATCGACAGGGGGCAACTCATCTTCCGGCAGGACAAGATGCTGTTGCCCACCTACGATGTCTTCGACGAATGGCGGCACTTCGCGGCGGCGGAACGGCAATCGATCTTCCCGTTCGAGGGAAAACGGATTGGCCTGACGATTTGCGAAGACGCCTGGAACGACCTGCAATCCGGGGAGCGGCTGCTCTATGACCGGAACCCGGTGGACGAACTCGCCCAGGAAGGGGCGGATCTGCTGATCAGCATCAATGCCTCCCCGTTTGAGATGGATAAGCGGCACACGCGGCGCGAACTCTTTTGTGGAATCGCCAGGCGGCGCGGGATCCCGCTCGTGTGGGTAAACCAGGTGGGCGGCAACGACCAGCTTGTGTTTGATGGAAGCAGCTTCGCGACGGACGCCCAGGGCAACGTTGTCGCGGCGGCACGGAGTTTCGAGGAAGACCTGGTGTGCATCGATGTGGATTCGATGCGCGGAGAGCGCCGCGAAAGCCATGCCGACGAGTGCGAGGCGGTCTACGACGCGCTCGTGTTGGGCACGCGCGATTACATCCGGAAGTGCGGATTTCGAAAGGTGCTGATCGGATTGAGCGGCGGCCTCGATTCGACGCTGGTGGCGGCAATCGCCGTGGAGGCCGTCGGCCGGGAGAATGTGACGGGGATCGGCATGCCGGGACCTTACTCGTCCGGCCACAGCTTGGCCGACGCGCGGGCGCTCGCCGTGGGATTGGGAATCCGCTTCGAAGTGCTGCCCATTTCGAGCGCCTATGAGGAAATGCTTCGTTTGCTGGACCCTGTCTTCGGCGATGCGCCCCGCGACGTGACCGAGGAAAACCTGCAGGCGCGCTTGCGAGGCCTCACGCTGATGTCGCTCTCGAATAAATGGGGCGCACTAGTGCTGACCACCGGAAACAAGAGCGAACTGGCGGTGGGCTATTGCACGTTGTACGGAGATATGTGCGGAGGGCTGGCGGTGATCAGCGATGTGCCCAAAACACTGGCCTACCGGCTGACGGAGATCGCAAACGGGCGTCACGGGAATACGATTCCGGGCAGCATCATGACGAAGCCGCCATCCGCGGAATTGCGTCCAGACCAGAAGGATAGCGATTCCTTGCCACCCTACGAAGTGCTTGACCCGATCCTGAAGGCTTACGTCGAGAATTTCGAAGGTCCGGCGGAGATCGCCGCCGCGCAACATTTGCCGGAAGACCTCGTGCGCGACATCATCCGGAAGGTGGATCTCAACGAATACAAGCGCCATCAGGCCGCTCCCGGCTTGAAAGTGACAACGAAGGCGTTTGGCATGGGCAGACGATTTCCGATCGCCCAGCGATTTCGAGAATAGCGGCCGGGGAACCCCGCAGAGCAACAAGCTTCCTATCGCCATGAAACTCTCACACTTCGCCGCTGCCGTTCTCTTTGCCGGAATCGTTGGTCTGGCCGCGCAAACACCGCCGCGATTAGAGCCCGGCGAACTCCCCGGAGGCTCTTACCGGTTGGTGAATGGCTGGAGGGTGAAACCGGAAGGGAAACAGATCCCATTGGACACGATGCCCATGGCGAGCGTGGCGACGCCGGACGGCAAGTATTTGATCGTGCTCTGCGGCGGGCCCAATCCCCCTTCCCTGATCGTGCTTGAAGAAGACACCCTCAAGGAACGAAGCCGCATCCCCGTGCCCGGCGGATGGCTGGGCCTTGCCATTCATCCGAGAGGGGACCGGGTGTATGTGGGTGGTGGCTCGGAAGGCGCGGTCTTCGAATTTCGATTCGCAAACGGGGCGCTCACGCTGGCTCGCCGCATCGATCTGGTGGAGCCCGCGCGGCGGACGCAGGAAGATTTCGTTGGCGATGTCGCCCTCGCGCCGGATGGCAAGCGTCTCTACGCGGCACGCCTTTTTCGGAATGGAATTGATGTGATCAACCTCGATACCGGCAAGGTGGAAGATCGCTTCGGAACCGGCCGCCGCCCCTACCGGATCGTGCCGCATCCCGATGGCGCGTATCTTTACGTGAGTTCCTGGGCCGATGGGACCATCTACCGGCACCGGAGCGCCAAGGGAGAATTGGTGGATAAGCTCCCCCTCGCGCCGCACACCACGGACATGCTCTTCGTGCCGGGAAGAGTGGAACGGGAACCCGGGGAGGAGGCGGGTGCGGCGGAGACGGCGATGCCCCTGCCCTATGTCGCGCGGATCTTTGTCACCGCCGGGAACACGAACAACGCCTATGTGCTTGGAGTGCAGGAAAACGGTTCTCTCGAACTGCATGAGACCATCAACCTTTCCATGACGCAGTGGCAACCCGTGGGCATCACACCCAGCGCACTGGCCTACAACCCACGCAAGAAATGGCTGCATGTGGTATGTTCCGACGCGAATGCGGTGGGGGTCGTGGATGTGAAGAGCGCGCGAGCCCAGGTATTGGGCTTTGTGCCGGTGGGCGAGTACCCACTGGCGGCGCGCGTGCTTTCCGGGGACAGGTTGATGGTGATGAACTCGCAGGAGCCCCGCTCCGCCGGCAACGCGAAGGGATCAAACCCGCCGCGGCGAACGGGAACGGCTTCGATTATCGATGCGCTCGATCCGGAACGCCTCGTTTCGCTCACCCGGGAGGTCCTGCAAAATTCGCCGTATCGCGATGAGCGGCTGATCGACGCGAGGGTTCCGGCAGGGAATCCGATCCCGAATGCGGCGGGACAAGCTTCGCCCATAAAGCACGTTGTCTACGTGCTCAAGGGGAATCTTACTTATGACCAGGTCCTGGGCGATCTTCCGCAAGGCAGGGGATCTCGCTCGCTCGCGGTGTTCGGCGAGAGCATCACGCCGAACCATCACAAACTGGCTCGCGAATTTGTGCTCTTCGATAACTTCTACGCGAATGGGGATCGCATCGCGGATGGCGCAAGCTGGTCCGGCGCCGCCATCGCACCGGACTTCGTGAGGCGCATGGCCCTGAGCCACGACGGCGGCCGCCGGATACACGATAGCGGTGAAGGCGGGGAAGCGGCGGCCACGCCACCGGGAGGCTATTTGTGGACGAACGCTTCGCTGGCCGGCGTCACCCTGCGCAACTACGGCTGGTGGAGCGAGAATCATGCGAAGCCTCTCCCGGACGGAACGCAGATCGCCCGCGTGCAGGATCCGGTTCTGGAAAAAGTCACCAATCGCAAGTACCGTGCCGTTGATTTGCACTACCGCGACACGGATCGTGTAGAAACGGTTCTTGAAGACCTGGCCGGATTTGAAAAGACAGGCTCCATGCCGCAACTGCTATTGATACGCCTGGGCAACGGCCGGTCTGATAACCCGGCCGGAGAAATGCAGACGCCGGCGGAGTTGGTTGCCGATAACGACCTTGCATTGGGGATGCTGGTGGAAGCGATTTCAAAGAGCCGCTTCTGGAACGACACCGCCATCTTCGTGATCGAAGTGAGCGGCCAGGAGGGAGGGGATCACGTCAATGGCCATCGCAGCCCGGTCTTCGTTATTTCACCCTACGCGCGGCGCGGCGCGGTGGATTCGAACTTCTACAACACCACCTCCGCCTTGCGGACCATGGAATTGATTTTGGGATTGCGCCCGATGACGCAGTTCGATGCAGGATCGTTCCCCATGTGGACCGCGTTCGAAACGCAACCGGATGCGCGCCCGTACGTCAAGGCGGAAGCGCCTGCCGAAGCGGCGAACGCCACGGGGAAGAGTCTGCCATGAAACTGTGCGTCATCTGGAGTATGCACCGTCCGAATGGCTGGCACCCCACGCAGCGGCAGTTCGCGCTTCCGTGGAACCGAATTCACACCTTGCGGTGCTACCTCCCGTTCCTGCGCCTCACGGAAGAGTTCCCCACGGCGCCGCTCACGATCGCCGCTTCTCCGGATCTATTGCGGCGCCTGGAGCAGAGCACGCTCAAGGCGACGCGAGAATCCATGCTCGGCATTCACCGCAAACCGGCGGTGGATCTGCAGCGTGCCGAGATCGAAGATCTGGTGGGGTTGGCCTTCAGCGCCACTCCGGAGGCAATCGCAAAGCCCTTCCCGCGCTGGCACTCGCTTTGGCTCCGCTGGCAGGCACACCGCGGCATCGATTCCCGATTTATTGAAACCCTGAGCAAGGGCGAATTGCAAGATCTCCAGGCTCTCGTCCAACTGGGCTGGATGGATGAATCGCTGCAAGCCCGAGTACCGGAGTTGAGCCGGAAGGCCGTGGCGGGCGAATCGTTTCAACCCGAAGATGCAGCCAGCTTGGTTGACCTCCAACTGGAAGCGATGCGCGAGTGCTTGCAATTGCTACGGAAACGTTGCAGGGCGGGTGAGATTGAGTTTCTGGGTGCGCCGCTGCACCGGGTGGTGCTTCCGCTGCTTCAGAGAGAGTCCACCGCGTATTCTTACCCGGAAGACGCGCGCGCACAGTTGGTGCGGGGGCCGCGCGTACAGTATCTGAACTTCGGGGCTTGGCCGTCGATTCTCTATCTGCCGGAGGGCGGATGCTGCGAGCAGACGGCCGCGCTTTTGCAGGAGGTGTGCCTTCGCGCGGCAGTTGCGAGTTCCCGCGTGCTTCGGGAATCCCTGGGCCGCCTGCCATCCGGACAGGAGTTGGGCGCGTGCTGGACGTATCGCGGGAGCGAACTTCTATTCACCCACGCGGAGATCGAGGGGCAAATGCGCTTCCTCTACCCGCGCCTCAGCGCCACAAAGGCGCTCGACGATCTCTGGGAGAGGGTGGACGCCGTGGCGCGGGATTGCCCGGATGAGGGCGCCGCTCTGACTCTTGATGTGGACCTGTCTTTGGATGGGCCCAGCGAACACACGGAACGAATGGCATTCTGGCGCGGGGTGCTTTCCCGGCTGGCGGGGTTGCAAGAGGAGGGGCCCTCAGGCCCAATGCGGGGCTCTACATTGAAGTCCGCAATGGAGACAATGCCTCGCCGCACACTCGATTCCATTCGCGCGTTTTCCCGCCGCTCCCGCGGCCTTGCCTCCTGGAGCGCGGAGGCAAGACCGTTCTATTGGAAGGCGCTGACGCACGCACGCGAGCAGTTTCAGAACGTCCGGGCGTGGAAGACGCTACCTCCCGAGCGGCTTACCGACGCGAGAGCCTCGATTCTGGTGCTCGAAAGCGTGGAATGGATGGCGGCCATGGAGAACGGCCTCGACGCCTTCACGCAGCGCAAGACCGAAAGCCTGTTCCGCGCGCACCTCGATAGTGTGTACCGCAGTTTGGATGTTCCCCGGCCACCCTGGTTTCAGGAGGCGCTGCTTCCCTGCGAGGTGAAGGTCACCTCGATCGGCCCGAGCCTGGAGATCTCCCCTGCTCTCGACGGCAAGACGAGTTCCTATCATTCCTGGAGTGGTTCCGGCTTTTTCCGGAATCGAGAGGAGGGGGGATGCTCCCGGGATGTCCTTCGGCGATTGAGCGGCGTCTACTTCGGCGCGGATAGTGTGAATGCATACTTCCGGGTAGCTCTGCCGGCTCCGGCCAAGGAGATGCTGCGCCATTTTGAGTTGCAGGGGGTGCTCCACGCCAGCGAGGGAGAGCAAATGATTTCGTGGTTCCGCATTGCCGTATCCGCCGAAGGAGAAACGCGGCTGGATTCGAGACTGGCGGTGCCAACCTTCTCCGGAGAGGCGGGACAGACGCTCGCGGTAGTGGAGGATGTAGCCGACCTTCGACTTCCTCTGCGGGGGCTCGGGATGCGGCTGGGAGAGGTGCTTCGCTTTCAGGTCTCGCTCTGGGAGCATGACAACGCCGTTGCCTCCGCGCCCACGCTCGGATGGGAGGAGTTCCGGGTTGACGATCACATCACGTATGTCGGCGATGCTGGGCGGCTTCTCGACGCTGCGGAGTGGGGCGTAACGGCAAGATAGCAGGCTTGAATTGAAAGCGGCGGAATGGCCGCTTTCCGCGTGGCCATTCCGCCGGGGATTGGATCGAGGACGGCTACTTGCTTTTCCGGGAGGAGTACTTGTTAAGCGCCGCAATCAAGGGCTTGGCCGCTTCTGGAACGGCAAGGCCGCTCGCGACGATGTCCCGGTTCCGATACTTCTTGCCATAGAGGGCCTCGATCGCGGTGTTGTCTTCGCGAAGCGTGGAGCCCTTCAGCGAAATGCCCGCGAAAACGCCGCGGGAACGGGACCAGGAAAGAATCTCCGCACGCAGCAACGCATCGGTTTCCGCGGTGGAGGTTCGGCCTACCGGACCGGCCGCAACGGAGACGTCTCCACCAAGAGTGAACTTGCTGGTCATCATCTTCTCGGCGCCTTTCCGGTTCATGACGAGAAGAATGATGTCCGTCGCCTGCCCGCCGATCTGAAACCCGATACTGCCCCCCTCCAGACGCACCGCGCCGGGCGCCGACCAGCCCTGGCCGGACTTCTTGCGGCAGGAGACGAAGCCGCGGCCATATTGGCCACCCACGATAAAGGCTCCCTTGATCATGCCGGGGATCACCACCACGCATTCTCCTTTGTCGAGAAGCTCCTGCGGGATCGCCTGGTCTCCGCCCTGCAAGAGGATATTCAATACATCGGTTGCCTCGGTCAACCGCTTCTGTTCTTCCGTTTGGCCGAAAAGACTCCCAGCCGTCAGGAGAACCAGGAACACCATTCCAAGAAACTTATTCATACTGTTTATTCCTTTTGTCTCGTGCTCACACTCTTCCCAGTGCCTCGTGCCGGCACGCCAGATTGGATGTCCGCACTTCGCTTATTGTTTCGACGGATTTGAAGCGGGATCGGGCGTCACTCCCGCCGCAGCGCCGGCACACGCCATGAAGTTCTCCGTAACCCGGAAGAGAGGAGGAGTGATGGGTTCCGCGGGCCAACCTAGAAGAAAGCCAACGGCCGCGCCGCACACCCGCCCCTGGCAATGCCCCGCGCCGAGGCGCGTCTGCAGTTGTGCCTCGCGCCAGGACTTGTGGCCGGCGATTTGATCCATACGGATGTCTTCACATCGGCAGACGATGGTTTCCGGCATTGCAATGGAGCGCAACTCCGGACGCAGGGCGAAGCAAACGGCCATCGCGGAGGCGAAGCGCCGGCATCGTTCGCGTTCCTGAAACCGGGGAGTTGCCCGCTCCCGCAATTCCGGAGCGGTCTTTGCATGGCTCGCGGCGAGCCCCGCAATCTCGCCTTCCGCTAGAGCCTGATCCGCTCCGCCGATGCCCGTCACTTCACCGGCGCAATAGACGCCCGGAACGGAAGTCTCCTGCCACTCATTGACGGCTGCGAAACCGGCGTCGATACGGCAGCCAAGAAGCAGCGGCAGTTCCAGGTTGGGCGCGAGACCGAAACTGCAAGCAAGGTAATCGCAGCGGACGCTCCACTCCTGCGTACTATTGCGAAGGGTGACGGATTGCACACGGTCGACGCCTTGCGCGCGAACGGGATAGCAACCGCTGCGGTACCCCGCACCAAAAAGCCGTTTCCCCAAGCCGATGGCATCGAGGACCCTTGCCGGTAGATGGCGGAACGCCCAGGCGAAGCGGAGCAGGTGGGCGAAGGGCGCCTGCTCCGCAATCAGCGGGATCTCCGCGCCATGCGCACGCAGTGCCGCCGCTGCGCTCAGAAGCAGCGGGCCGGAACCGCACACAACGACCCGCTTCCCCCTGAGGTCGAGACCGCCTCTCGCCATCGCCTGCAGACCGCCGGCGCCATACACGTTGGGCAGCGTCCAGCCGGGAAAGGGCAGAAAGCGCTCCCGCGCTCCCGTAGCGATCACCAGGCTATCGTAGGAGATCCACTCCGGCTCCCCATTGACACTGCACAGCAGTGTTCCGGGCTGCGGCGCATCCACCACCTGGCAACCGGGAAGGAAGCGGATATTCGATCTCCGGATCTTCTCGATCAGCCTTGCGCCCGCGCTCGAAACGGATTGTTCGCCCCGCCAGATCTGCCCACCGGGAGAGGGGTTGGCGTCGATGAGCGTGACCTTCGTGCCCGAGCTCGCCGCCGCCCACGCCGCCTGCATTCCGGCAGGGCCCGCGCCAACGACGACCACTCTCGCGGGGCTCGCGGAGTATGGCATACCGGTTCGGTGTTGCAACGGCGCACTCATCTCACGCTCCCTTTCCGCAAGGGCATTTTTCCGTCTCGACCACCATGCCAGGCCGGCACCAATGTTGGCAGGTGTAGAGGTCTGGCACGCCATCGATGGTGGCGCGGCACTCGGCGCAAATTCCCACACCGCATAGAGGCCCTCGACACTCCCCACTCGCCGACCGGCGGAAACTGAGAACTCCAGCCCGGACGACGGCCACCGCCACCGTGGTTTGGGAATCCACGAGCAGGGCTTTCGAGTTCACACGGATTTCAAAGAGTTCCTTCACGGATCGCCTACCTCAACTGTGGGCCCGGGTTCGCTCCCGATTGCGAATCGAAAGTCTCGATAGTCTCCCACTCCATCCAGCCGCTTCCCTTCTCTCTCAGCGCCGGAATCCGCTTCGAAGACGGGGCAGGCCATCGCCGCGGGACGAACCGTTCCCGGCGAAAACGTCTCCCATCGATCGCGCCACGAAGGATCTCCACGATAGATCTCCACGATAGAAGCTATCACGTCGAAGGGATCCGTGAACAACTCGAACTGGGATAGGATGGACGATCAGATCGTAGAGAGGAGCCTCTTGTACATGCCCGCATCCGTGACGCCTTCGTTCTCGATTGCCCGCCGCCACTTTTTGCAGTCGGCCGCGGGGATGCTTTCGCTATCCGCCCTGGGCCAGGATGGCCCCGATATTGTGAACGCGAAGAAGCGCCGCGTCGGGTTGATCGGCACGGGCTGGTATGGCAAGAGCGATCTGTGGCGTCTGGCACAGGTGGCCCCGATTGAGATTGTCTCCCTCTGCGATCCGGACCGGAGAATGCTTGCCGGGGCAGCCGCGATGGCGAAGGAACGGCAGGCATCGCACAAGTTGCCGCGCACCTATGGCGATTACCGGGAAATGCTCAAGGAAAAGGACCTCGACATCGTGCTTGTCGGCAGCCCGGACCACTGGCACGCGCTCCATGCAGTTGCGGCGATCGAATCCGGCGCCGACGTGTATTTGCAGAAGCCGATCAGCCGGGATGTGATGGAAGGCGAGGCGATTCTCGCGGCGGCGCGCAAGCATGGGCGTGTGGTGCAGGTTGGGACGCAACGGAAAAGCACGCCCCATCTCATTGCGGCGAAGAAGCAGATCGTAGACGCCGGCCTGCTTGGCAAGGTGGGCCATGTCGACATGTGCTGCTACTTCCCCATGCGCGCGAACGGCAACCCGCCAGTGGAGCCCGTGCCCGATTTCCTCGACTACGAGATGTGGACCGGCCCGGCTCCCCTGCGCCCTTACGATGGGCTCCCGCACGTTCGCTGGTGGCGCACCTTCAGCGAATACGGCAACGGCATCATGGGCGACATGTGCGTCCACATGCTGGATACGGTCCGGTGGATGCTGCACTTGGGCTGGCCGGAGCGCGTGAGCTCGACGGGTGGCATTTATGTTCAGAAAGAGGGAAAGTCAAACATCCCGGACACGCAGACCGCCGTCTTTGAATACCCGGAGTTCCATGCAGTCTGGCAGCACCGGAGTTGGGGCGTGCCGCCCGATCCGGACTACCCCTGGGCACTGTTCCTGCATGGAGAGAAGGGCGTCCTCAAGGCAAGCACCATGCGGGCCGACTTCGTGCCGCTCGACCCGAAGGGAAAGAAGATCCATTTCGATTGCGTGTTCGAGCGGGAGAAATTTCCCGAGGATCTCAAGGAAGAGGCAATTGAGTTAAATGCCGCGCCCGCCACGCGCCTGCACATGCTCGATTTTCTCGCGGCGATCGAACGGCGTGGGCGGCCCGTGGCCGATATCGAAGAAGGCCACATTTCCACGGCAAGCTGCATCGTGGCAAACATCGCGATGCAGACTGGAGAGACGCTGCGCTACGATCCAGCGCGGCGGGAGGTCAAGAACAGCCGGGCGGCGAACGCGCTGCTGCGCCGTGAGTATCGCAAGCCCTGGGTGCGGCCGGAACCCATTGGCGCTTAATCGCCGGGCGAAGCGGAACCGAGCATCGAGAGAAATTCCGCTTCATCGATCACGCGCACGCCGAGTGTTTGCGCCCTTTCCAGCTTGGAGCCAGGGTCCGCCCCGGCCAGAACGAAGTCCGTTTTCCCACTCACGGAGCCAGTGACTTTGCCGCCCACCGCTTCAATGCGGGCTTTCGCGTCTTCGCGAGAGAGGGACGGCAGCGTGCCCGTGAGCACGAACGTTTTCCCGGCAACGCCTTCCACCCTGGCGATGGCGGCGGGAGAGTGGAACCGGAACTGAAGCCCGGCTTCGCGAAGTTCCTCCACGAACGCACGATTGTGCGCGTCCGCGAAAAAATCGCGAATGCAGCGGGCCACCTTGGGGCCAATCTCGTCAGCGCGTTGCAATTCCTCCTCGGAAGCCGCCATCAACTCATCCATGCCGGGGAAGGCCGCCGCAAGCAGTTGGGCCGTCCGTTCGCCCACGAAGCGGATACCGAGAGCGCTAATGACGCGCGGCAAAGGCTGATTCCGCGAGCCCGCGATCGCGGCCACGAGGTTTTCGGCGGACTTGCGCCCCATGCGGTCGAGCGCTTCGATCTGCTCCACGGTCAACCGGTACAAATCCGCCGGGTTGCGGACGAGTTCGCGGGTGAGAAGTTGATCCACGATGACATCGCCTAAGCCGTCGATATCCATCACGGAGCGCGAGGCGAAATGCAGCAATGTTTCCCGGATCTTCGCCGGGCAATTTGCGTTCACGCAACGATAGGCGACCTCGCCCGGCTCACGGACCACGTTTCCACCGCAGACGGGGCACTCCGCGGGCATCGTGAAAAACCGCCGGTGCCGCCCCTGCTGAACGACACGCAGCACTTTCGGAATGACATCGCCGCTGCGCTCGATGAGCACGGTATCACCCTCCGCCACGCCCAGGCGCTCAATCTCGTCCATGTTGTGCAACGTGGCGCGAGAGACGGTGACTCCGCTCACCTCCACCGGGCGCAGATTCGCCACGGGCGTCAGCGCTCCCGTGCGGCCCACCTGCACCGTGATGCGCTCCAGTTCCGTCTCCACCTGGACGGCGGCGTACTTAAAGGCGATCGCCCATCGCGGGGCCTTTGCCGTGGATCCCAACGCCTCCTGCTGCCGGCGCGAATCCACTTTCACCACCACACCGTCGATTTCATACGGTAACTGCTCGCGCAACGCCCCCCATTCCCGAATGACTGCGAGAAGTTCGCCCACATCGTTGCACAGCTTGCGATGCGGGTTTACCTTGAAGCCGAGTTGTTCGAGCGTGTCGAGACTCTCCCACTGGCTGTCGAGCGCGGGCTGGCCGTCCTGGAGCAAATAGTAGGCGTAGTAATCCAGGCGGCGTGAGGCCGTAACCCGCGAATCGAGCATCCGCAGGGTTCCGGCGGCGGCGTTGCGAGGGTTGGCGAAAAGGCTCAGCCCTTCAATCTCCCGCTGATGATTCACCGCCTCGAAGGCGGGGCGCGGCATCACCACTTCGCCGCGTGCTTCCATATCCGGGAACTCTCCGTGCACGCTCAGGGGTAACGAACGTATGGTCCGGGCATTCTCCGTCACAACCTCACCCTCCCGGCCGTCTCCGCGCGTGATGGCGATCGCCAGTTGGCTAGCGCGGTAGCGGACGGCCATGGAAAGACCGTCAAGCTTCAACTCCGCCACGTACCGGAAGGGCGTCCGCCCTTCTGGCGCGGCTTGCAGCAATTCATGCACACGGCGGTCAAAGGCGGCGAGTTCCTCTTCATTTAGCGCGTTATCCAGGCTCAGCATCGGAGAGCTGTGCGGCACGGTCCCGGTTCCTGAGCGCGGCGCGCCGCCTACCCGTTGCGTGGGAGAATCGGGGGTGACCGTCTCCGGATGGGTGCGTTCCAGCTCCTGCAAGCGGCGCATCATCCGGTCGTATTCCGCGTCGGAGATCAACGGTTGATCGAGTACATAGTATTGGTGTTCATGCTTGCGCAGTTCATCGCGAAGGCGCTCGATTTCCTGAGAGTCGGCATCCAGCTTCATTGCTTTTGTGATAGACCGTTTCTTATTTGAGTTTCGCATTGGTTAGAGGTTGATTTGGCTCGAAACGCGCGTCTGATCTACAACCCGGAAGCGGGCACGCTGCGGCGGCACGGCCGGGGAATGCTCGATCAGGCCGTGGAACAATTGCGCCAAGCGGGGATCCCCGTGGAACTGGTGGCCACGACGGGCCCTGGAACCGGGGGAGCGATTGCCAGGGAGTTGGCGGAGCGCGAAGGGGTGGACACGGTGATCGTCGCCGGCGGGGACGGCACTATCAACGAAGTGATGAATGGACTTGTGCATACGGACGTCGCGTTCGGCGTGCTACCGGCGGGAACGGCCAACGTGCTGGCAAACGAAATGCAGATCGGCTCCTGGCGAAAGGCTCTCGCCGCACTGCCGCAATTGCGCACGGTGCGGATCCCGGTCGGCAAGGTGGCCGCCGGACCGCAGGGGGAGCGCTATTTCCTGATGATGGCCGGCGCTGGTTTCGACGCGCGAATGGTGCATACCGTGAACCATGGCTTGAAGCGCAGGCTGGGCAAGGTGGCTTACTGGGTGGCCGGGATTTCGCAACTCGGGCGCAACCTGGAGCAGTTACAAGTGACGGCGGACGGTTCCACCTATCAGGCATCCCTATGCCTGGCGAGCCGGGTACGGAATTACGGTGGCGATCTCAACATCGCCCCAAGTATCCGGATCACGGACGATGATCTCGAAGTCATCCTTTTTGAGGGCAAATTCACGGCTACTTACCTGGCCCACCTGTTTTCGATCCTCTCCGGCCGGGTCGACACCGCGGATCGAATCACCGTGCTGCGCAGCCGCCGGATCGAGTTGCGCTCCGCCGACTGGGAACCGGTGCATCTGCACGTGGACGGGGAGTACGTCGGTCTGCTGCCCGCCACCGTGACGGTAGAACCGGATGCGCTGAACCTGCTGACACCTCCCGGCTATCTTCAGGACGCGCACGGCCAGGCAGCGTGAACCCGCCATGGACCCCCTCACGAATTCCCTCGCTGCATTCACCCTGAGCCGTACGGGGTTAGGGCGGCTATCCAGACGCGGGGAAGCGGCGCTGATTCTCGGCGCGAGTTTGCCGGATCTTGATTATCTGAGCGTGCCCTTCTCCGCGGTCAATCTTTTCTCCTTCGTGGGCGGGCCGTTTCATGCCTTGGTGGCTGCGCCACTGCTGGCCGCCGGACTGGCGGCTTTGCTACGGCTGCACTCGCGCCAGCCAATTGGCTTTGCAAGTCTATGGCTGCTGGGCCTCGCGGGCATCGGCTTGCGCCTGACGCTGGATCTTCTGGGCGTCGATGGCGTCCAACTTCTCTACCCGTTGGACCGGGCATGGTTTCATCTCGATACCCTGCCATGGTTTGATCCCTGGCTCTTTCTGCTGCTGCTCGGCTATGCCTTCTGGCCCTGGATCAGCCACCTCGTGAACCTCGAGATGGGGATCCGCAAAGCCGCCGGGAGGGGGTTTGCATTCGTGGTTATCCTGCTCGCGACCGGTTACGTGGGCTACCGCGCCGCCAACCACGCCGAAGCGATCAGCGTGATTGCCAACTTCAGCTATGCTGGGAGCGTTCCGCTACGCGAAGCGTGCTTCCCGGATACCTACAGCTTGGCGCGAGTTCATTGTGTGGTTGAGACGGATTCGCACTTCGCCAACATCGATTACTTTGTGGGCGAGAATTTCGACGCCACGGAAGCGCAATTGTTGAAGCGCCAGAAGCAGCCCGTATGGCAAGTGGCCCAGTTCCAAAGCACCTGGTATCAGCAGCTTTCGAACCGCCTGCGCATGCCTTATTGGACCGTGTTCCCGGCGGACTTCCCCGCAGGCGCCCATGAAGCCGTGATGCAGGATCTTATCCTGGCGCCGGAACCCTTCCCACGCTTCCGCCTGCGCATCCTGCTGGATTCGCGGGAACGCTTGCTCGAAGAAACGCTCGTCGTCAATTCCTGGGGCTTCGACCGCTTCGAAATCACTCTGCAGCGCTGAGGCTCCACTCCCGCCTGACGTGATCCGCCGGATCCAATCGGCTCGTCTCCCGCAAGCAACACTCGTTGGCTGCCAACTGCTCAACCGCCGTGCGTCATCCGCCGGTTTCGTACTAGTCCTGCCTCTTTTCGAGGACCACCCAAATGCCTGCTTTGCAATTTCGCTGAACGCGGGTTTGTACTGCTTTGGTACTAGGGGAACTTACTAGAATCGCGGGACGGTGGTTTCTTTTGCCCTAAAAGGGTTACCCCCAAACGGGCCACCCCCAAACGGGCCACCCCCGAAGGGGTCGCTTCCATACAGACCACCCCATTGGGGTCGAGGCAATCATGAGAGTTCTTTCGATTTTGTCTATTTCTTATATGATTAGCTAATCTTACTGCCGAAAGTGCTAGGCGATACCTTCCGATGTACTAGGTACTAAGGCATTTAGTTTCATTGACTTAGGTCTTTGGCTACCCCAAGATGGGGGCAAGCCGGAAGGGATTCTGAGTATTGCAGGAAGCCCGGACGGGAACCGAGAGAAGGAAGGTTAAAGTGAACAATAAAAAAAGTATCGTCATTGCGATTCTACTGGGGGCGCTGCTCACCGTGGGAACGCTTACTGCGAACGCGGGAACCATTCAGGCTACGGTAGTGAATCTCATTTCTTACGGGCAAGTGGACGTGAGCCTTAATTCCGGAAACACCTGGTCCGGAGACTATGCAGGAAATATCATGATGAAACGGATCGGAGGCACCTCGGCGATTGAACTGCTGCCCGATCCCGTGAATTT
>JADYZL010000057.1 GCA_020853155.1 Bryobacterales bacterium | reverse complement strand
GGGACGGTCAGCTTGCCTTTCGGCCCTTCCACTTCCAACGTGTCGCCCACCTTGAGCTTCACGCCGGGTGGCACGGGAATCGGCTTTTTCCCAACTCTTGACATGGTGTTTCTCGCTTCACTCCCCAACCGGTCCGCAGCGGTTCACGATGCGGCCGCGGGGCGATCCTGAATTCTTACCAAACCTCGCAAAGCAACTCGCCGCCCACCTTCTCCATGCGGGCCTGCTTACCGGTCATCACGCCGCGCGGCGTCGTCAGTATGTTGATTCCCATTCCACCCAGCACGCTGGGGATATCCTTGCTGCCGACGAAGACCCGGCACCCCGGTTTCGACACCCGGTTGATCTTCGAGATCACCGGTTGATTCGTGGGCGTGTACTTCAGATAGATCTTGATCGTGCGCTTGCTGCCTTCTTCAGCCAGCTTGTAATTGAGGATGTAGCCCTCTTCGCGCAAAATGCGGGAGATCTCCATTTTCAGGTTCGAAGCGGGCACATCCACCTTGGGATGTCCGGCTGCATACGCATTTCTCACCCGGGTGAGCATGTCGGCAATGGGATCACAAAACATATTTCATTCTCCGTTTGAGCAACTCCAGGGAGCCGCTCCGTGTGACCGTCTCCGCGGGATTTCCGCCCGTCGGACTGCGTCGCTTCTCTCGCTTGCCACTCGCCGGCGCCGCGCATCGCCCTCGTTCGGCGCCGCGCATCGCTCTCCCCCTTCGATTCGAAGGCGGGTCGGCCTTACCAGCTCGCCTTCACCACTCCAGGCAACTCCCCGAGTAGAGCCAGTTCCCGGAAACAAATCCGGCAGAGGCCGAACTTCCGGTAGAACGCGCGCGGACGCCCGCAGCGCCAGCAGCGATTCCGGTGCCGGATCTTGAACTTCGGTTTCTTTTGGTCCTTAGCGATCTTTGCGGTGGTTGCCATTCGATTCCTCTTGCTTCCCTCTCGCTTCTTACTTGGTGAACGGCATGCCCATTTCCCGCAGCAGGGAACGCGCCTCGGCGTCCGAGTGTGCGGTGGTGGTGATGCAAATGTTCATGCCCTTCGTTTTTTCCACCTTGTTGTAATCGATCTCCGGGAAGATCAACTGGTCGCGAATTCCGAGGGTGTAGTTCCCCCGCCCGTCGAAGGCCTTCGCGGAGACTCCGCGAAAATCGCGCACGCGCGGCAAGGCGACACTCACCAGGCGATCCAAAAACTCGTACATGCGGTCTCCCCGCAGGGTAACCATCGCACCGATGCTCATCCCCTCGCGCAGCTTGAATTGCGCGATCGATTTCCGGGCCTTCGTGACCACCGGCTTCTGTCCGGTGATCGTCGTTAGATCGCCCACGCACGCATCGAGCAACTTCTGGTTGCCGATGGCCTCACCCAGCCCCATGTTCACCGTGATCTTCACGATCTTCGGCACCGCCATGGGGTTCGTGTACTGAAACTCCTTGGTGAGGGCGGGCACAACCGTCCCCGTGTAGTGGTCCTTCAATCTTGCATTTGTCTGCATCGTCTGGTTCCTTTTCGTGCTCCCCGGTTTCCAATCGGGCGAGCGGTTCGATGCCGTCCGGCCTTGTTCTTCCGTCGCAGGTCCGTCCCGCGAGGCGCTGGTCTTGCCGCCGCGCCCACCGGGGCTGGAACTACTTTGTCTTGGTCTCGATCACTTCCCCGGTCTTCCGGGCGATTCGGGTCCGGCGGGTCTTTCCGCCGACCGTTTCCACCTTCTTGCCGACCCGCGTGGCAATTCCATCCGCCGTCACCAGCATCACGTTCGAAAGGTGAATGCTCGCTTCCTGCTCGGCGATCCCACCCTTGATGCCCTGCTGCGGATTCGGACGGACGTGGCGCTTCATCAGCATCACTCCTTCCACCACCACACGGCCCGTCAAGCGGTTCACGTCGATGATCCGGCCGGTCTTGCCCTTATCCCGCCCGCTAATCACCTTCACCATGTCGTTCTTGCGGAGAGCGGTCTTCACGGGCCGCGCCGCCATTTTGTTCAGTTCGCGTTTCGACGGCATCTTAGATCACCTCCGGCGCCAGCGACACAATCTTCATATAGCGCTTGTCGCGCAGTTCGCGAGCCACGGGGCCGAAGACGCGGGTACCCACCGGTTCACCATCGTCTTTCACGAGCACGGCCGCATTGGAATCGAAGCGAATGTAGGTGCCGTCCTTGCGCCGGGTTTCCTTCCGGGTCCGCACGATCACGCACTTCACTACCTTGCCCTTCTTCACGTTTGAATCGGGCGCCGCTTCTTTTACGCTCGCGGTCACGACATCCCCGAGCCCGGCTTTCGCGCCCTTGTCGCCGCCCAGCGGAAGAATGCACATGAGCTTCTTGGCCCCGCTGTTGTCGGCCACCTGGAGAATTGTTCTCATTCCTACCATGGCAATATCCCTTCCTGCCGCCCCCGCGCACCTTGATCCGCGGCGGCGCTTCGGCTAGACCGCTTCGTCTTCGAGCACCCGCCCGGTTTTCACATCGATTTGCACGGCGCGGCGCACCACTTCCTTCAGCGTCCAGCGCTTCAGCTTGCTGATGGGCGGGTGCTCCTGGATCCGGACCAGGTCGCCCACCTTGGCAGTCTGCTCCTCGTCGTGCGCATAGAACTTCTTGCGCACATTGACGATCTTGCGGTAGAGCGGGTGGGAGACGCGGCGGCTGACGGCAACCACGATCGTCTTCTCCATTTTCGTGGAGACCACCGTGCCGAGCTTCTCATTCCGATGACCGGTTGATGTTGGCATGACCTAGTTTCCCTTCTCCGCCCCGCGCGCGTTTGCCCCGTCCTCGTTCTGGCGCAGCACGGTCAGCAACCGGGCGCGGTCCTTGCGAAGTGCGCGGTAGTTCTTCACCCCGTCGGACTGCCCGAGGGAGATCTGGAAGCGCAGCCGGAAGAGCTGCTCCTCGATGTCTTTTGCCTTGCCGGCCAGTTCGGCGGCACTCAAATTACGAAAATCGTCGGCCTTCATGAGCAACCCTCAAACAAACAGTTCGTCGCGCGAGATAAATTTCGTACGGGTGGGCAGCTTCTGCGCCGCCAGGCGCATCGCCTCCTGCGCCACTTCCTTCGAGACACCCTCCATCTCAAAGAGGATGCGCCCCGGCTTGATCACCGCCACCCAGCCTTCGGGAGCGCCCTTACCCTTACCCATGCGGGTTTCGGCGGGCTTCTTCGTGATCGGCTTACTCGGGAAGATCCGGATCCATACCGTTCCGCCGCGCTTGATCGAGCGGGTCATCGCGATACGGGCCGCTTCGATCTGCCGGTCGGTGATCCAGCCGCAGTCGAGCGCCTTCAATGCATAGTCGCCGAAGGATAGCGTGGCGCCTCGCTGCGCCGTTCCGGCCATCCGTCCCCGCTGCTGGCGGCGGTATTTCGTTTTCTTTGGCATCAACATGGCGTTCTCTCCTACTCTGGCTCCCGGTTCCCTCGCACCGGGAGGAACGGTCCTCCCAGCCGGTTACGCCGCAACCGCGGCGCGCAAACCACCCGAATTCCCTATTCCTGTCCGCTGCCTTCTTCCGCCTTCGGCGCCTCCGTTGCCGGAGCGGCCTCGTTCGCCGCGGCGTTCTCGGCCGGGCTCGGTTGATACACCCCGCTCTGCGCGGGCGAACTCATCGGAGGCAGAATGGGCGCGGATTCCGTGGCGGCTGCCTCCACGGGCGCGGCTGCGGTGGCGCTTTGCCGGCCGGCATCGCGGTTCCCGCGGAGCCCACCGTCACGCGCACCACCCTCACGCGGTCCACCTTCCCGAGGTCCACCCTCGCGCGGACGGCGCTCCCTGCGGCGGGGCCGGGCCTCGCCCGCGTCGCCCGTCATCTTGCGGCCGCCCTCGAGCACCTCGCCCTTGTAGATCCAGCACTTAATGCCGATCACACCGTAGGTTGTGTGCGCTTCCGTGAACCCATAATCGATGTCGGCGCGGAGCGTATGCAGCGGCAAGCGGCCTTGCAGATACCACTCGCTACGAGCGATTTCCGCGCCGTTCAATCGCCCGGATACCCGCACCTTGATTCCCTTGCAGCCGAAGCGCAACGCCGAATCCACCGCCTTGCGCATCGCCCGCCGGAACGCCACGCGCTTCTCCAACTGCGTCGCGATCGATTCCGAAACCAGTTGTGCATCGAGTTCCGGCTTGAGCACTTCCTGGATGTCGATGAAGACGTCCCGTTTCGTGCTCTTCGCGAGATCGGCCTTCAGCTTTTCGATCTCCGCGCCTTTGCGCCCAATGACGATGCCGGGGCGGGAGGTGCGGATCGTGATGCGCAGCTTGTTACCGGGACGATCGACCTCGATGGAGCTAAGCCCCGCGGCTTTCAACCTCGCGACGAGCGATTCCTTCAATTTCTGGTCGTCCTGCAGAACGCGCGAGTAGTCCGCCTTCGCAAACCAGCGTGACCGCCACGTCTTCGTAATCCCTAGCCGGAAACCATAAGGATGTGTTTTTTGACCCATCGTGTCTCTCTCGATTCGTCTCTGCCCTGCCGCTGTCTTGGCTCACCTGATCCCGCCGGGCGCCGCCGCCCGCCGCTACTCGGTCGCTACTCCGCTGCTTCCGTCCGCTCCGCCACCTTCACCACGATGTGAGCCATCCGGCGTTGATAGCGGTACGCGCGGCCCATCGGAGCGGGCCGAATACGCTTCATGCGCGGACCCTCGTTGACGTAGGCCTCGCTCACCACCAGCGCGTCGACATCCACCTCGGCGGACTTGTTCTCGGCGTTGGCGATCGCCGAACGCAGCACCTTCTCCACGGTGGGGGCAATCCCCTTGTTCGTGGTTTGCAGCACCGTGATGGCTTCTTCGGCTTTGAGGCCGCGAATCAAATCGATCACCAGGCGCGCCTTCTGCGGCGATACCCGGACGTGTCGTGCTTCGGCTCTTGCTTCCATCGTGAATTCTCCCGCGATCTCCTCCTGGGCTTGCGCCCGGGAAGAACTATCCGCGCCCTCCAGACCGGTCGGACTTTGCCACGTGGCCCCGGTAGGTCCTCGTCGGCGAAAACTCGCCCAACCGGTGGCCCACCATGTTCTCCGTCACATACACCGGAATAAACTTCTTCCCGTTATGCACCGCGATCGTCTGGCCAATAAACTCCGGCAGGATCTGCGAACGCCGCGACCATGTGCGAATCACGCGCTTATCGCTACCGTCCGCGGCCGCCGTCACCTTCTTCACCAGATGTTCATCCGCGAATGGACCCTTTTTGAGAGATCGGCTCATACTTCGTTACCTGTTCTTTCCCTGTCCTCGATGGCCTTGGCTAGCTCTTCTTCCGTCGTGCGACGATCGCGTTATCGGTGCGCTTGTTGTTTCGTGTCTTATAACCGCGCGTTGGCTTGCCCCAAGGCGTAACCGGGTGACGTCCACCCGAAGTGCGGCCCTCGCCACCACCGTGCGGGTGATCCACCGGGTTCATCGTAACGCCGCGGTTGTGCGGCCGGCGGCCCAGCCAGCGGCTGCGTCCGGCCTTGCCCAGTTTCTGATTCTCGTGATCGCTGTTTCCAACGGTCCCGATCGTCGCCATGCACTCGGACGACACGCGGCGCGTTTCGCCGGAGGGCAGCTTCACCACGGCGATCGCACCCTCGCGGCCCAGCAATTGCGCGCCCACTCCGGCGCTGCGAACCATCTGGCCGCCCTTTCCAGGGCGCAACTCGATGTTGTGAATCGCCGTGCCCGGAGGAATGTCCTTGAGCTTCAGCGCGTTGCCCACCAGGATATCCGCGCCGTCTCCCGAAACCACTGAAGCGCCCACTTCGAGCCCGTTGGGGCACAGGATGTAGCGCTTCTCCCCGTCCACGTAATGCAGCAAGGCAATCCGCGCGGAGCGGTTGGGATCGTATTCCACCGAGGCAACCTTCGCGGGCACGCCCGCCTTGTCGCGCTTGAAGTCGATGACGCGGTAGCTCTGCTTGTGACCGCCGCCGATAAAGCGAACCGCCACGCGGCCGCTGGAAGTACGGCCACCACTCTTCTTCTTCCCAACGGTCAGCGACTTTTCCGGCGTTTGCTTCGTGATGCCCTCGCGGGACACCGTCGTCATGAAACGGCGGGATGGCGTTATCGGTCGGTATGTCTTAATCGGCATCGGTCGAATCTCCGCTCTCCCCG
>JADYZL010000056.1 GCA_020853155.1 Bryobacterales bacterium | reverse complement strand
GCCCCAGCCTCGCCCGTATCTGCCGCACCACCCTCGAAGGCTGGAAGCGCCACCGCGCGCATCCGGATGAGCGGGTGCGCCGCCGCTTCACCCATGAACTGCAAACGCTGCGTACGGCCTACTGCGGCTTGCTTTGGGCGATGGAGCGGCATCTGAAGAACGAGAATCCGTTGGTGGCCGGGGAGATTCGCGAACTACGCAAGGAGATCATCTCCGAATGCGGTCCGGTTGCCGGAACGCTCTCCGCACTGCTCTTCGGGCCAATCGCCTTGGCCGCCACGCGCCGGGAAGCAAAGCGCCTGGCCAGAGGCGTCACCTACGAACCTCCCACGTTTCTCGAACGACGCCATTGGGATGCGGCGAGCCCGGCGCGGACCCTCCCCGCGCAGTTCCGCTCCGCAACCGTCGTTCCCGCGTTGCCCATGGGCGCGGGGGAGTACGCGGCCTATGGGGATCTGGCCGCCGGAGAGTGAGCTTCTGGCGCGAGCGGTGCTCCCGGAGCCGCATTGGGAACGGGGCGGGCGACGGAGGCGGGTAGTAATGAGCGTACACGATCTTTTACTCTAGAAGTGTGGCCAACACTGACCCACCCCTACCTGAACCATCCCAGCCGGATTGGGATGCTCGCGCCGAAGAGGTGCTGCGTGATCAGATTCCCGCTTATGACGAGATGAGGCGGCGCTGCCCGGTCGCTTTCAGCGAGTATCGCCAGTGGTCTCTCTTTCGCCATGAGGATGTCGTGCGCGCGCTCGAAGACCCGGTGACGTTTAGCAGCGAGGTCTCGCAGTATCTTTCGGTACCGAATGGGATGGATCCGCCGGAGCACACCGCATTCCGGCGGATCATCGAACCCTACTTTGGGCCGGAAGCGATGGCTGCGTTTGAACCGGTATGCCGCCGGATCTCGGTGGAACTGATCAATGAATTGCCCGCGCAAGGCGTCACGGAGGTGATCTCCAATTTCGCCGAGGATTTCGCGCTCCGTATTCAGTGCGCCTTCATGGGTTGGCCCGAATCGCTGAACGAACCGCTCAGGACCTGGACGCGCCGAAACCATCAGGCAACGCTGGCGGCAGATCGCGAGGCAATGTCCGCGGTGGCGACGGAGTTCGATTCCTACATCCGGGACATCCTCAGTGAGCGGCGAGAAGCGGGGGAGACGGCGCCGGGCGACCTGACCGCGCGTCTGATGCGGGAGCGGGTGGAAGGCCGTCTATTGACCGACGCGGAGATCGTCAGCATCGTCCGCAACTGGACGGTGGGAGAACTGGCGACCATCGCCGCGAGTGTGGGCATCCTGATGCACTATATGGCCACGCACCCGGAGGTGCAGCGGCTCTTGCGCGCTCAGCCAGAGCTGTTGCTGGCGGCGAACGATGAGATTCTTCGGATTCACGCGCCGCTGATCGCAAACCGCCGCAAGACGACGACGGCGGTGGAAATCGGCGGCCGTTGCATTGAGGCGGGGGCGGGGATTTCGCTGAACTGGGCGTCTGCAAATCGCGACGAAATCGTGTTCGGAGACCCGGATGAATTCCGGCTGGACCGCGACCCGGAAACGAATCTCCTCTATGGCAAGGGCATCCACGATTGCCCCGGCGCGCCGCTGGCCAGGCTGGAATTGCGCGTGCTGATGGAAGAGCTTCTGGCGAGGACCACGGCGATCGGAATGGTGGAGGGCGAGATTCCCCTGAACGCGGCTTACCCCGCGAGCGGGTTCCTCTCGCTGATGCTTCATATCGAACGCAACGTTTGAGCGCCGGGTTCCGTAAGTTTCAGCGGATCATCGGATCGCGAGGTATTCCGCAGCCAGCACCGCGGGGTGCCGCGTGCGCGCATTGCGGCTGGTACGCAGGAGGCGGAACTCCCGGAAACCCGCATCAAGGAATTCCTGCTGGAAGGCGACCGCCTCCCGTGCGCCCGCGATTCAAGAGAACCAACTCTCGGGCGATGGATTCTCCGGCACGGGCATCGGTTCCTTGAGGATCAACTCAGCGCCGGCAACGGTTCCGCCCGGCCGGAGCACCCGCGCCAATTCGGGGAAGAGCAACTCCCGCTCCGGGTTGAGGTTGAAGATTCCGTTGGCGAGCGCCACATCGATGGACGCATCGGGCAGGGGGAGTTGTTCGGCGGAGGCCTGCAGGAACAGGATACGGTGGCCATGGGCGTCTCCGGCGAGACGGGCGCGCCGAAGCATATCCAGACTGAAATCCACTGCCACCGTTGCGCCGGTGCTTCCGGCGCGGCGCGCAGCCACGTAGGTATCGAGGCCGGAGCCACAGCCGAGATCGAGCACGCACGCCCCGTCAAGTAGCGGCGCGAAACACGAAACGTTGGCAACGCCCGCGAACGATGCCACGGATTCGGAAGGCGCGGCTTGCAGGAACTCTTCCGGATACCCAAGGCTCGCGGCGAACGCGGCGCCCACGGGGAAGGGATGCTTCGCGCCGGGCTCCAGTGCGGCCGCGGAGTATGCGTTTCGCACGCCCTCTCGAAGTGCGGATGTGGTAGCGGAATCCATCGTCGCTTCTCCGTGGTGACTTCTGTGGCGGATCGCCTTTGCGTTCCAACTTCAGTCTAGACCGAGTCAAGATACCGCTGCCCGCCGCGGACGATGGCATAGGCGATGCGCCGGCCATCGGAAGGAGTGCCGGTATCGAAACTGTCCGCGGCATGGTCCACCGCATTGCTCACCACGGCTACCAGTGCGACTTGTGCTCCCGTGGCTGCGCCGAATGCGAACAGCGACGCAGCCTGCATCTCGACTGCCAGCACGTCTCGCGATGCCCAAAGCTGTAGCTGGCTGAGCGTTTCCCGGTAGGGTGCATCGGTGGTCCACACCGCGCCGGATTCCACGTGCCAGCCCGTCGCCGCCAGCTCCGTCGCGAGAGCGCCGGTTACGCCTCCGGGGCACTCGATGGTGGGGGAGGGCGCGAGATAGTGCAGAGACGTTCCCTCATCCCGAACGGCGCTCGTGGCTACGACCAAGGAAGGTAGTGGGAGCCGGGGGGAGACGCGCCCGGCGGAACTCAGGCCCACGATCAACTTCGCGCCGGCCGCCCAGAGTTGCTCCGCTACAAGAACGGCATACGGGCCGCCGATGGTGCGCGGGACCATGCCCCACGGCGTGCCATCGAGATCTCCGGCGAACATGGC
>JADYZL010000055.1 GCA_020853155.1 Bryobacterales bacterium | reverse complement strand
GCTACACCGTGAAGGCGGGCGATACCCTGACCCTGCACTACCGGGTCGTGATTCACGAGGGTAAGGCAACCCATGAAACTCTGGATCGCTGGCAGAGCGAGTTTGCCGCGACGAAAGAGCTTCGCTAGGGGAATACCGAGGAGCCTTGAGAACGGGAGGCAGTTCTTGCGGCACCCGCCTGGCTCCCGGCCGCGCCGCAGGATCGGCGCGTTTCCCTAACGCCAATTTGGATGAAGTGCGCACGTGGCACAGGAACGTTCCGGAACCACTCCAGGGGCCGATCCGCCGGTGCAGGAGCATTGGAACCTTGCTGCACTTGCGCATGCACCGGAAAGTCGAAAGACTGTGAAGGGCCCCCTGCAGGCCGGGTTGTGTAACAGGCGCAAAACACATGCGCACGCGAGGAGGAATTCTCTCATGAATCGCCGTACGTTCATTGGATCCAGTTTCGCTGGGTTGGCCGCCGCCCAGGTTCGTTCGTTCGCCGCCAATGACCATGTGAATCTCGCGATGATCGGCGTCGGCGGTCGGGGCCGCAGCCTGCTGGGAGGATTGCTCGAAAGCCCCGGAGTGAAGGTGACTCACATCTGCGATGTGGACACCGCTTCCATTGAGCGCGCGCAGGCTGTCGTGAAGAAAGCCAGCGCGGCGCCCCCCGCTGTGGTGCGTGATATGCGGGAACTGCTGCAGAACCGTGAGGTGGACGCGGTGGTGATTGCCACGCCGGACCATTGGCATGGCCCCGCCACCATCCTCGCCTGCAATTCCGGGAAAGACGTCTATGTGGAAAAGCCCGCCGCGCATAATATCCGCGAAAGCCGGTTGATGATTGAGGCGGCACGGCACAATGGCCGCATCGTCCAGGTTGGTACCCAGTCGCGGACCCGCCCCAGCACGGTCCGCGCCATCGAGTTCATCCGAAGCGGCAAGATCGGCGAAGTGCTCTGCGCGAAGGCTTGGGATATTCAGAAGCGCGATGACATCGGGCACAAGCCCGACGGACCGGTGCCGGAGGGCGTCGATTACAACGGCTGGCTGGGCCCGGCGCCGTGGATTCCTTTCAACGAGAACCGCTTTCACTATAAGTGGCATTGGCACTGGCACTTTGGCACCGGTGATGCAGGCAACGACGGCGCTCACCAGATCGATATCGCACGCTGGGCGTTGGGGGAGAGTTACCCGGATAGAGCCTCCGGCACGGGCCGCAAACTCTTCTTCAAGGACGACCAGCAGACGCCGGATACGATGAACGTTACCTTTGATTACAAAGGCAAGTCTCTGATCTGGGAGATGCGCATCTGGACGAGCTATCCGATGGAAGGGATCGATAATGGCGTAGCCGTTTACGGTACGGAGGGCATGGTCCATATCGGCCGCTGGAATCGCGTCTGGGGCTACAAAGTATTTGACGGCGCGGGCAAGGAGATCCTCTTTGACAAGGAGACGGCGCCCAGCGAAGGCCACATGGAGAATTTCGTGGCTTCCATGCGTTCCCGGAAGTTGCCCAATGCGGATATCGGGGAAGGGCACTTGAGCGCGATCCATTGCCACCTCGCCAATATCGTTTCGCGTGTGGGGCGCACCGTGTCCTTCGACGCGGAGAACGAGATGGTGAAGAACGACACCGAGGCAAACCTCTACGTAAGGCGGCAGTACCGGGCGCATTGGGCGACGCCGGTTGGCGCCTAAGCATTCCGCGAATTCGTCACCTGCGGCCCCACCTCTATTCCTGCCGGGCGATGCGGAACGGGGAATCCCACTTGCGGGGCGGGGGCGATCTTCGGCCTAATGGTGGAAGGCCCTCCGGCTTGCCGGACCCGTGCCTCGAATCTTGTCGAAGTATGGCGGAATAAGAAGGATGCGTATGAGAACGATTGCTATCGGTAAAGCGCTGCTGGCGTTTCTACTCACCGGGATTTTTGGTTCGGTCCCCGGCATTGCCCAAAACAACGTAATTAACGCGATCCCCATTCGCGCGTATTCCTCGGCGACGGTGACTCCCATTGTGAACCTGAACCCTAATCTGGTGGAGGGCCGCGAGTTCTTTGAGCCGATGGGAATCGCGGTTGACCCTGCCTCCGGCGCGGTCTATGTTGCCGACACGCTGAACCATCGCGTGCTCGGTTTCGCCAACTACCTGTCGTTTCAGAATGGCGCGTCGGCGTCGCTAGTGCTCGGGCAATCGGATTTCATCACCACGAATGCGGGCGGGCCCTCCGTGGGCCGGGATGACGCCTTCAATCACCCCACGGGGCTCGCCGTCGATGCCGCGGGCAATCTCTATGTCGCCGATACCGCGAACAACCGGATACTCCGTTTCGCGCAGCCGACCATCCACTGGCCCGGGGAGGGCTCCCGGCAGCAGCCGGATCTCGTGATCGGCCAGACCGCGCTGAACAAAGTTTCCCCGAACCAGGGCGGATTCGCTTCGGCCAGCACACTAAGCTTTCCTTCGGCCGGCAGCATCCAGAGCCAGACGAATCCAATGCGTGTGGGCCTTGCCTTTGATGCCGCCGGGAATCTTTGGGTGACGGATTTCGGAAACAATCGGGTGCTGCGATTTCCAGCCGCAGTGCTAGGCAGCGGGGCAAACAATGCGCCGGCGGCGGATCTGGTACTAGGGCAACCCGATTTCAGCACGACGACCGCGCCCTCGAATTCCGGCCTCGCGGCCCGGCAAAACAAGGCCGGTGTGCGGTTCCCCACCAGCATCGCATTCGTGCCCACGGGCAATCTGCTTTGCGTGGGCGATAGTCTGGGCCGGGTGCTGGTCTACACCAACCCTTCGGCGATCGGGCAAGCAGCGGTCCGCATTCTTGGCGTGCCCACACAGGCACAGGCGAACCAGGGCGTCGCCGTGGCGCAGAATGTGCTCGGCGGCGGCGTGAACGGCGTGTTCGCGGCGGATGCGGAGACCGTAGGCGTTCTCGATTCGAACAACCACCGCATCCTGCTCTACCCTCCGTTTACCGGCTGGGGAGAGGAAACGCCGCAGTTTTCTCCGAATGCCGCCGTGGTTGTGGGGCAGGATAATTTCACGGGCAGCGGCTCTAATCGCGGTACGGGCATCCCCGGTGATGCCCGCTTCAACCGGCCGCTTGACGCTACTGCGGTGGGCGGCAAGATTTGGGTGGTGGATTCGTTCAACCACCGCGTGCTGCGCCACAACCTAAGCACCGGTCAAGCCGTGAGCAGCGCCGAAGCCGTGCTGGGCCAGGTTGCGATGAACGCCGGCGCGCCCAACCTTACGGAAGGCCGCGAGGTGAACTATCCCGGCGGGATTGCCGTGGATTATTCGAGCAATCCGCCGCGCGTCTACGTGGCGGATACCGGCAACAATCGCGTGCTCGGCTTCCGCGATATCCGGCGGCTGCGCACCGGCGAAAAGGCGGATCTCGTTCTGGGCCAACCCGACCTTAATACCACCATCGCGAACTACCCCGGCGGGCAACCCGACACCCCCACGCAAAAGGGCCTGCTGAACCCGCTGGGTGTGACTGTGGATAGCGAAGGCCGCGTCTATGTCGCCGACGCGGGAAACTCGCGGCTCGTGCGATTCCCCAAACCGAATTTCGACAATCCGGCGAACGGGCCGGATGCCGATCTGGTACTGGGCCAGGCGAATTTTGAGAGCAAGAACACGTCGGCCACGCAGGCGACCCTGAACCAGCCGCATGGCGTGGCAATCACGCGGGCGGGCGCCGTCGTTGTTTCGGACCAGGTTCAGAATCGGGTGCTCTATTTCGCGGCTCCATTTTCGAATGGCATGGCGGCCAGCAAGGCGATCGGCCAATCGAATTTTGTAAACGCGGAGACCGGCAACGCGGGCAACCGTCTGAACTCCCCGCGAGGGATGGTTACCGATGGCGACAATCGCCTGTATCTGGCCGATTACAACAATAACCGCGTGCAGATCTTCAACGATGTCGATACGCTTCCCGCGATGGATGCCGCGGCGGGTGCGAGCGTCACGCGGGGTTTCGGAAACGACAATCTGATCCGACCTGAGGATGTGGCTTGGAACCGGGAAACGGGCCAGTTCTGGATTACCGAGTTCGCGCGCAGTCGCGTGCTTCGCTACCCGGATTTCTTCGCATTCGCCCTGGGCGACGGTTCCGCCAATTCCTTTATCAACACCGTGCCGGCTCCGAATAACGGTGCGATTTCGGTGGCGTTGGACGGGCTTGGTTATCCGCTCGTGGGTGAGGCGCGCAGCCGGATTTCGCTCTATTTCCCGAAACTGGCCACCACCAATGCCGCCACCTTCTTCATCGGCGCGCCCGCGAGCAACGGCGTGGGGCACCTTGCGCCCAATACCATCGCGAGCGCCTTCGCCTTCAACGGAAACTTCGATCCCCAGGCGGATATCCCGTTGGCGAATGCACCTTCCGTGCCCCTGCCCACGGAGCTTTCCGACATTCAGGTGACGCTCGATGGGCGGCCCTTGCCGCTGTTCTTCGTCGCCAAGCACCAGATCAATTTCTACCTTCCGAATAACGTGCCGGAGAGTGGGACGGTGCTGATCGAGGTGCGGAGAAAGTCCACGAACGACGTGCTTGCCGGAGATTTCTTTGGCATGGCGGTGGCCGCGCCTGGGTTCTTTACGAAGAATGCCCAGGGTACGGGCCAGGTGGCGGCCGTGAATTACCAGGGTTCGACGCCAAGTGGAGAGAATAGTGGCGCGAACGCGGTGAAGCGCGGGGATGTGATCGCGCTGTTCGGAACGGGCATGGGCCGCGTGCCCGGCGCCCCCGATGACGGCAGTGCGGCGGGCTCCGCGCTCCCGACACCGGAAAAGCCCGTGGTGGCTTTAGGCGCCGGCACCGCGCCGGTGGAGTATTCCGGCTTCTCTGCGGAGTTCGTTGGGCTTTGGCAGATCAACGTGCGGGTGCCGGATAACACGCTGGTGGGCGCTGCCATACCAGCGGGATTCATCTACAAATCGATCCTCAGCACGGTCGGGGTGGTGAATGCCAGTAATCCGCAGGGAACACGCCTCTCGACGACGATCGCGGTCAGGCAGCCGTAACCGAGAGAACTTGACCGCTTAGCGAATGGGAGAAGAGCAGGCCGGGGAGCGAGATCACCCCGCCTGCCCCGCCCGGAGCGGAGTTACGGTGTAGCCGATGCCGTGCTCAGTTGCCTAAGGACGAAACAAAGCGGGCGGGTGTCGTCATTGGCTGGATCAAATCGCTTGGCTTTCACCGTGCTCTGACATTCGAGAGTGACCAGGGTTGGCGATGGCTTTTGTCTCGCCAGCAGAACCCGGTTCATGCCCGGGTGCAGCGTCGCTTGCGTAGGGCGTGCACCCGAAACCCGGGCGTTGAGCTTCGCGCTGTAGCCCGTCCAGCCCTCCGGCACATAGGCATACAGGTAGAGCGGCCCTGTGCCATCGCCCATCCAGAACGTGGCCCGTTTGCCCACCCAGCCATCCTCGCTAACGCCCTTCACGAACGGCGATTGCGCTGAAGACGCGCCGTACTCCCGCTGTGCCTCGGATAGTTCGGCAAGGCGCTGGTTAAGAGCGATGATCTCGGCCGCGAAGGGCTTTGGCTCCCCGTCCGCCGTGAAAATGCCATTCTCCTGACGTCCATTAAAGAGCAGGATGCCGTCGATATTTACCGCGCCACCCTGGTTCAGAATCCGGAGCGTCTCCCGGCCCGCGAAGTAAGGCAGTCCACCGAGTTGAACCACACCGGTCGCGGGGTCTGGCGCGACGCCCTCCTTGAAGAAGATCCGCTCTCCCTGTGGATTGAGCACCTCGACGCCGAACCGGGGCCGGGAGGCCTCGCGGGTTTGGAAGCGGAGGGTGAATGGCAGGTCCGCGCGAATCGGCACCCCCTCGCGGCCGCCTTCACGAACGAAATAAGAAAGAGTGCCGCCCGCCTCCAGGTGAACGTGGTTGCCGTTGTCCACCGAGTGCATCACCGTGGCTCCCGTCGTTCTCCACCCATCGAGGCCGCGTTCAAATTCCCCGTTCGCCGCGATATTGGCGGTCACATCCCACATGGTCCATAGGGCGTATCCCGCTGTTTTTCCGGCTATGGCTTGCCCGGCCCGCTTTAGGAATTCGCTCATTTGCGACGGGTCAATGCGCGTATTTCGTTCGAATCCGGGCGTATTGTCCACAAAGTTGAACTGGTCGATGAAGATCGGGTTCTCCGTGTGCTTGCGGACCTGCGCCAGCAAATAGTCGAACCGGGCCATCGCTTCATTCACGCTCGCGAGGTCTCCCTTGTTGTCCGCTCCCCATGCGGGCGTGTAGTAAATTATGGTCGTGGCGTTCGGGGCCCCTCCAAGATCGAACGTGCGTTCGTGGCAAACAAACCGCTCCGGCTCCGGCACCGGGTCGCAATCCACCCGTACTTCCATGTTCAGGTTCGGCATCACCGTGCGGGATTCCGCGAAGAGCCGCAGCAGCCATTCATCCCAGAACCGGGAAAAAGCGGCAATCGGCCGCGTGTTGTAAGCGGGGATCGGGTGTACGCGTCCCGGTTTCACCTCGTCGCCATAGTAAGCCCTGTATTCCGCTTCCGGTAACTGGCGAAGAAACTCCGGGTAGCCGAGGCGCTCGGAGGCGGCCAGCCGGGCTTCTTCCGGCGCGAACGTGTAATCGAAAAAGAAAAAATCTTCCCACGTCAGGAAGGCGTAGCGGAAGTTGGGATGCGCCGACGCGACTTCCTGCACGTCGTGGAGATAGGCGAGCCACGCTTTTTGGGTTGCCGCATCGCGAAACAGCCCCGGCGCACGGTCATGATGAAGCTTATCGGGGGTGTTGGAAATATCGTGTGCATATCCCACGCGCAGGAGCACGTCGAGCCCCTCCCGCCCGGCGGCCGCGATCAGGCCATCGAGCAGACGGTAGTGCTCTTCACTGCGGGAGGCAGGGTCCAGGCGGGGCTGAAAACCGGTCCAGGAAACAATCAGAATCACCGTATTGAATCCTGCCTTGCGGATCGCCCGGAAATCCTTTGTCGCCTGCGCAAGGTCGGCGCGGCTCCAAAAATCGGGCGCGGAGACATCGGCGGTGTAGTGGGTGGCGCGGATCAACGGCGCCGCTTGAGGAAATGGAACGGGGGCTGGCCATCGCCCACCCGCCCAGTGGGCCGCGGCCATCGCCAGCACACCGACGGCGGTAGCCAACCAAAGCGAACGGAAAGGCTGCATCGAACTTCCGCTTCCCATTGTACAAGCACGCCACAAACGAACACCCCCGCCGGAGCGGGGGTGTTCCATGGACGAAGGCTTGTTCCGGGGGATATTCCGGTTTCCAGAACCGGCGCGGCCGGCTATGGCGTTCGGCTGCAAGCTTGTCTTGAGGACCGGCGGCGCAGCGCGGCCACCGCCGCCAAGGCCGGAAGGAGCAGTAGCAGGGTGGAGGGCTCGGGAGTTGCCGTGCCGATCTCCACATCGTCGAGAATCGCCCCCGCATATCCGGCGCTGCCACTTAGATCGCGAAACGTCAATCTAACGGTTTGCGGGGTAAACACGTCAAACTGAATTCGCTCGCGATCATACGGGCCATGGGTTCGGGTCCGAATGAGCACCTCATCCACCAACCCGGGAATCAGGATCTGGATATTGGCACTGGCTGTGTTGTTGTCGAAATCCCGCCATCCTTGCAGGCTAAAGCTTAAGTAATAGACCCCGGGCGTGAAGGTGAACTCGACGATGCTACGAATTTCGCCGCGAGATCCGGAACCGGTCGTGTCGATGCAGGATCCGCCACTTCCGCACATCATTGCGTACGGGTTAGCGGGATCCGCGTCGTCCTTGATGTGGTCCACATTTCCCGCTACCACTTCAAACTGCGTACCCGCGATCAGACCGAGACCGTGGACATCCTGATCGACGCCCCCCTCAAAATCCTCCGAGAAGATCACTCCCGCCGATGCTGCGCTAACAAGCAGCATGCAAAGGAACGCACATACATAGCGCCTCATAGTTCCTCGCAATTCTGCAACCAGTTCCATCTCCCGGCTCGACGATCCTCTTTGGCCTCCCATCCTGATGTGGCGTAGGTGCTTTTGGCTGCCATCACATCGCCTCGCGGAGGCCTCCTCCCGTCGAATCGATCTCCGGGTCTAGATTGCACTTGTAGAGTAAGTTTGAATCGCCTGAGCTGCAATATGGGAATCACATAAGTGAGTTCCAGAGGCGCAGGGGTGAAACACCTCCGTCCGGCTGTGATCTTATGGATGAAAGGTGACCCAATACGCGAGGTAATGGTAGCTAAAATATTGAGGACAATGTGTTTGGCGCGATGTGTGCAGAAATTTAGCTGCGAGTATTGAGTGCGGAAGAGTACTACTTACGTACTATGCATCCCTTTGGGAGGTGGGGCCAAGGATGCAGCGCATTTCAGTACTATCAGTTCCAGAAGAGCCGCGTCCTTCCGTGATTTCCCTTAACGCGCCTGACGTGGGCGGATTTTCATCGCGGATCGCACTTCTCCTCGCGCTCAGAACCGGAGTGGTGGAAATCCACCACCTTGCAGCGCGGTCTCTCATAGACAAAGCCACATGAAATGAAAAACTTAACGTTTGGCAAGCCAATTGCACTAGACTATGCGCAATCGCTCTGACGGAGGTGCATGATGAAACGCGCGATCCAACAATATCGAGTCCTTGCCGGCCTGATTCTGCTGGCGCTCACGGCATGGTCCCAGACCGATGCGGGTGACGGGGTGGCGCGCGTGAGTTTCCTTCGGGGGGACGTCACGATCCAGCGCGGAGATTCGGGCGATCTCACGGAGGCAGCCCTGAACGCACCTTTGGTTACCGGCGACCGCATCCTTACCGGCCCCGGGTCTCGGGCGGAAGTGCAGTTTGACTACGGCCACTTCGTGCGGCTCGCGCCCAACGCGGAACTGCGCATGCAGGAACTGAAGCCGGATCGCTACCTGATTGCCGTAGCCACCGGCACGGTCAGCTTCAGCCGCGTGGAAGATTATGATTCCGACGTCGAATTGAATACGCCGAGCATCTCCGTGCGGCCGGCGCGCAAGGGGAACTACCGCGTTTCTGTGCTCCCGGACGGCACGACCGAGATCACCGTCCGCGACGGCCAGGCGGAAATCTATTCCCCGAGTGGCGTGCAACGTCTGGGCAAGAATCAAACGATGCTGGTGCGAGGCGATGCCTCGAATCCCGAGTTCCAGACCGTGGCCGAACTGCGCAAGGACGAGTTCGACGAGTGGAACCGGGATCGGGACCGCCTGATCCGCAAGAGCGAATCCTACCGGTATGTCGACCGTAGTATCCCCGGCGCGTACGACCTCGACGCCTATGGCGGGTGGGTGAATGTGGCGCCGTACGGGTACGTCTGGAGGCCGCGAGTAGCCGTCGGCTGGGCGCCTTACCGCGCGGGCCGCTGGGCTTGGGTGGATTACTACGGCTGGAATTGGGTGAGCTACGATCCGTGGGGCTGGGCGCCGTATCACTACGGGCGCTGGTTCAACAGCCCGGGCGTGGGATGGTGCTGGTGGCCGGGTGGCCGCATGCGGCACTATTACTCTCCGGCCGTGGTGGGCTTTGTCGGTTTCAACATCGGCAGCGTGGGTGTCGGCATCGGGTTCGGCAACGTCGGCTGGGTGCCGCTGGCGCCGTATGAGCCCTTCCATCGGTGGTGGGGTGGCGGCTGGAACAACTGGTATGGCGGCGGTTGGCGTAACAACCGGACGTATGTCGATAACAGTGTGAATATCGTCAACAACGTGAACATCACGAACGTGTATCGCAACGCGAGGGTGAATAACGGAGTCACGGTCGTGAGCGGCGAATCGTTCCGGCGCGGCTCCAGCGTGAACCCGATCCAGGTGAACGCGGCATCCCTTCGCAGCGGCAGCGTCGTGAGGGGCAACCTGCCCGTAGCGCCGGATCGCGGCAGCTTGCAATACAGCGGCCGCGCCGTGAACCGCGGCCAAGTGGAGAGTCGGCTGCAGCAAACCGAGGGCAGGCAGTTCTACTCGCGAACGCCGATCAGCCGTGGAGACCGGCCGAACTTTGAGACACAGCGTGGCGCCATGGAGCAAGTGCGGCAGCAGACCTTCGGGCGCGGGGAAAGCGCCAACGGCGCGACGAGCCGTGCGGGTAGCGGAGTTCGAGGAGAGGCGGCCTCCG
>JADYZL010000054.1 GCA_020853155.1 Bryobacterales bacterium | reverse complement strand
TTCGATTATTTCGACGAACGGGGCCGACCGATGAGGCGGCGATTCTGGGACGGCTGGACCAGTTGGATGCCACGCTCAAGACGCTTATCGAGGAGGACGGCGAGGACGATACGCCGGATGGCTGGGATGAAATTGTCGCGGCGACAGAAGATTTTTCCGCGTTGGCCCGTTCCCTGACGCGCAACCCGCAGCGGGATCCGCAATCGATCGAGACGCTCTTTCAGCACCACCAGCGGGTGCAGCGGATCTCGGACGGAATTTTATTGGCCAATTCGCGAAGCGCGATCGCGGACGGGCAATCGCTGGAAGCGCAGGCGAATCGCATGGTGACGGAGTCGCTCTCATTGCTCGGGGCGTGCTTGGGGCTGGCAATTCTCTGCGAGGGGCTCACCTTGCGTTTCGCGGCTACCACCCTGCGCCAACTGGACCGGCAGGCGAATGAACTGAATCGGGTCTCCTGGCAGATGCTGCAAGGGCAGGAGGAGGCGGCACGGCGATTCTCCCACGAGTTGCACGATGAACTTGGGCAGTCTCTTGCTGCGGTGAAGGCGAATCTGATGGCCTTGACGCCGGGAGGGTTCGAAGAGCGCCGCGCGGACTGCATCCATCTGGTGGACGATTCCATTTCGAACGTCCGCGAACTCTCGCAATTGCTGCGGCCGGTGATCCTGGACGATTTCGGACTGGACGCCGCCGTTCGCTGGCTGTGCGAGCGCTTCCAGCAACGAACGGGCGTTCAAGTGTCCTATGAATCCGAGGTGCTTGTACGATTGCCGGAGCTTGCGGAGACGCATCTCTTCCGCATCACGCAGGAAGCCCTGACCAACATTGCCCGGCATGCGGGCGCCACCGCGGTGGAGGTGAGCCTGTTCTCCCGGAATGGGAGAGTGCAATTGCGGGTTGCCGATAATGGGAGAGGCATTTCGGGGAATGGGAATGCGCGCGAAGGAGAAGCCCAAGAGCGCAACGGCAATGGGCTTGGCCTGGTAGGCATGCGCGCTCGCGCCGTGCAGGCCGGGGGAGCCTTGTCGGTGCGTACGCCGGCCGCGGGCGGGGTGGAAGTGATCGCGGATTTGCCACTGGAGCTTACGGCGGATGGCCTCTCAACGTAAAATCCGAATTCTGCTGGCTGACGACCACAGCGTGGTGCGCCAGGGGTTCTCCGCGATTCTGCGGACACAGGACGATATGGACGTGATCGCTGAAGCCACCAATGGCCGCGAAGCGATCGAGAAAGCGCTCGCCTTGAAGCCGGACGTGATTGTGATGGACGTGGCGATGCCGGAATTGAACGGGATTGAAGCGACAAGACGGATTCAGGATGAAGCTCCGCGGAGCAGAATCCTCGCGCTGAGCATGCATAAAGACGCGGTTTACGTGAGGGAGATTCTACGGGCGGGCGCGCGCGGGTATCTGCTGAAGGATGCGATCGACACGGATCTGATCAGCGCCGTACGGGCGGTGGCCCAGGGCGACGGTTACATCAGCCCGGCGGTGAGCGAGGCGGTGCTGAGCGATTACCGCAAGCATGTTACGAATCCCCTGGACCTGCTGAGCAGCCGCGAGCGCGAAGTACTCCAGATGATCGCCGAGGGGCTCATCAACAAGGAGATCGCCACGAAATTGGGTTTGAGCGTGTATACGGTGGAAGCGCACCGGGGGCGTCTGATGGAGAAACTCAATCTGCACAGCACGAGCGAGTTGGTGCGATTCGCGATCCGGAACGGGTTGATCGATTAGCGCCGAGCCGGATCAGGAGGGGCTCCCCGGTCCGGGCGAAGACTCCCGTTCCGTGCGGTGGGGCGGATGGGAGACCAAATCCGCGATGGCTTCCAGTTGAAGTTCGACGCTGCTGAGTTTCTTGCTGATGACGCGGACTTCCTGTTCCGCCCGGCGGTTGACGCCGAAATCGAGTTCGGCGCGCAGCCGGTCCTTTGCGTCCTGACGGTTCTGGCTCATCATAATCACCGGCGCCTGAAGCGCCGCGAGCATGGAGAGAAAGAGATTGAGCAGGATGTAGGGATAGGGATCCCACGCCGCCTCGCGAAGTTCGAGGTTGACGAGTACGTAGATGCTCAGGAGGATCGTGAAGAAGATGATGAAGTTCCAGGAGCCGCCAAAGCGGGCGACGGCGTCGGCGACGTGATCACCGAAGGTTTCCTCCTGGGCAATGACTTCGTTGGGATTGCGCAGGGAGCGGGAGCGCGCGACTTCCTGCACCGCATGGATCTGGCGGCTGATGGTGGTGAGCATGTCGAGCCCTGCATCCGGCTTGCGCCGCACGAGCTGTGACAAGTCCTCGTGATCGATCTCCACGCATTCGGAGGGCGCGATGGCGCGGGCCGTGGTTTGGTGAGAGCTCCCGTTGAGCAGGGACGCAAAGCCGAAGAACCCCCCGGGGCCGGTTTCCGCGAGGATCAGTTCCTGATCGTCCTCATCCACCGTCGCCACTTCCACGTTGCCCTGCACGACGACGTAGCCGCGTCCGCCAGGCTGGCCGCGCAAATAAATCACCTGTCCCATGGCGAACGAGCGCAATTCCACATGCGCCGCCAGGACGGCGCGTTCTTCATCGTCGAGGAGCGCGAACAAATTGACGTGCCGAAGCAGCTCCGGGTCGCATGGCATGGCATTTCCCTCCCTGTTTCTTGATCGCCGCGGAGGGCTGCCTCCGGCGCCACGCGCGGCGGCAGGCAGCCTTTACAAGTTTCGCGCAGCCGGGACCTCGACGCCAGACGGATTGGAACGGCGCGGCGGAGAGAGTGAGGCGATGCATTCCGGCTTATAATCGCATTCAAGATGAAACCAATCTCCACGATTCCATCCTTCAGCCGGCGGGAGAGCTTCCTGTGGTTGGCTTCGCCGCTGCTGGCCACGGCGGGAGCGCAGCGATTGGCGGCAGCGTCGCGGATGGCCGAAGTGGTGATCTATGGCGCTACATCGGCGGGAATCGCGGCGGCCGTGCAGGTGCGCCGGATGGGCAAGACCGTGCTGGTGCTCGACCCCGATGGCCATGTTGGCGGCCTCACCACGGGCGGATTGAGCTGGACCGATATTGGCAACAAACAGGTGATTGGCGGCATTGCCAGGGAATACTACCAGCGCATCAAGGCGAAGTATGAGCCGGAAGGCATGTGGGGTTGGGAAAGCCGCGCGGACTATTACACAAAACGACGTTCGGACAACGTGCGCGGTGAAGACGCGATGTGGACCTTCGAGCCAAAGATTGCCGCGGAGGTATACCGGGATCTGATGAAGGAGCACGGCATCGTGATCGAGGCCGGCAAACGGCTCGATCTGCGCCCCGGGCGCGGCGTGAAGAAGGCTGGCCCGTGGATTGAATCGATCACGATGGAGGATGGCACGGTCTACACGGGCGGCATGTTTATCGATGCCACTTACGAGGGCGACCTGATGGCGAAAGCCGGGGTCGGTTATACGACCGGGCGCGAGGCGAACGCGAAATACGGGGAAACGTATAACGGCGTGCAAGCGGGTTGGAAACATCTGCACCAGTTTCCGGATGGCTGCCACGTGGACCCTTACGTGAAGGCGGGGAACCCAAAGAGCGGGCTTCTGCCGATCATCGATCCAAAGGGGCCCGGCGTGGAGGGCGAAGGCGACCATCGCATCCAGGCCTATTGTTACCGGCTCTGCATGACGACGGCAAAGGGGAATCAAGTTCCCATCGAGAAGCCCAAAGGCTACGATGAACGCGATCACGAACTGCTGCTTCGCTATGCGGAGAGCGGGAAGTACCATGAGCCGCATCTGAAGTGGGATCCGCTGCCCAACGCCAAGACCGATACCAATAACCATGGAGCGGTTTCGACCGACTACATGGGGGCGAACTACGAGTATCCGGATGGAAATTATGCGGTTCGGCAGCGGATTATCGAGCGGCATCAGGTCTACACGAAGGGCTATCTCTGGACGCTGCAGAACCATGCGCGGGTGCCGAAAGCGATTCGCGAGTGGTACCGGCAGTGGGCGTGGCCCAAGGATGAATTCGTGGCAAACGGGCATTTTCCCACGCAGATTTATGTGCGGGAAGCGCGGCGGATACTGAGCCCGGTGGTGATGACCCAACACTACGTGGAAGCGCGGGAGAAGGCGAAGGATTCCGTGGGCATGGGCGCATACGGAATGGACTCGCACAACGTGCAGCGCTACGTCACCAAGGAAGGCTTCGTGCGGAACGAAGGCAATGTCCAGAAGGGTGGGTTCAAGCCGTATTCAATCAGCTACCAATCCATCGTCCCGAAGAAGGAAGAGGCGGGTAACCTGCTTGTGCCCATTTGTCTGGGAGCATCGCACATCGCTTATGGCTCCATCCGGATGGAGCCGGTGTTTATGGTGATGGGCCAATCCGCGGCGGCCGCCGCTTGCATGGCCCTCGACAATGGACAAGACATCCAGAGCATCCGTTATGAACGGCTGCGCGCACGGTTGCTCGCCGACAAGCAGATTCTCGAACTCGCCCCGGCCTGAGGAGGGAGCGAATCAGGAACGTGCCTTGAGCGCTCCGGCGTGCTTCTTGATCTTCTGAATTGCCTGGACGATGTTCTCCATGTCGTTGCGCCCGCCGAGCAGCATCGTCTGGGTGAACCAGACGGCCTCGTTGCAGAGGCGGACGTTATCGGGACAGCGGTTCTGTTCTATTACTTCCGCGATCCGCTTTTCCCCGTAAAGTTTCTTATACGCCGCGGATTCGAGGCGTGCCTTGAGGAAGGGCTCTTCGGTGAGCGGGGAGTAGCCGCCGCCGCAACCGACGCCTTCCGCATTCAAGGCCTGAATGAACGTGGAGCGGGGAAGGCCGGAGAACCCTTCCGGGTTGTAGCGGAACATGTAGAGATGGTAAGCGTTGCGGGTGGCGCCGCTGTACTCGATGGCGGGCGTGATGCCCTCAATTTGCTTCAGTTGCAGCGTGAGGAAGCGGGCGTTTTGTTCCCGCGTGGAAGATTGCGCTTCAACGCGCCGCATCTGGGCCAGCAGGATGGCGGCCTGGAACTCCGTGAGGCGCAGATTGGCTCCATTCGAGGCATAGCTGAAGTTGTAGTTGGTTGCCTTGCGGCCGCGCCCGTTGTTGTGGAAGGCGTAACAGCGTTCGATGAAATCGCCGTCGTCGGTGACAATGGCGCCGCCTTCCCCACTGTTCAGGTTTTTCGATGCCTGGAAGCTGAAGCAGCCAGCCTTGCCGAGCGTGCCGGCCCGCTTGCCGCGCCATTCGGCCAGGTGAGATTGGCAGGCGTCCTCAAGCACCGGGATTTTGCGCGCATTGGCGATTTCGAGGATCTCATCCATCTCCGCCATGCCGCCGCCGAGTTGCACCGGCATGATGAGTTTGGTGGCGGGCGTGATGGCGGCCTCAATCTTGCGATGGTTGATTTGGAACGTCTCGATATCGGTATCGACGAAGACGGGCAGCGCGTAGTGGAGCAGGACGGCGTTGAGAGTCGCGACGAAAGTGTAGGGCGGGATGATCACTTCATCGCCCGCGCCGACGCCGAACGCGCCGAGGCTGGTGATGAGGGCGCTGGTGCCGTTGGCCGTGGCCAGGCAGTGCGCGGAGCCGAGCAGCTTCGCATAGGATCGCTCGAACTCCTCCACCCGGTGGCCGCCGCCGCGGCCCCAGAGACCGCTGCGCAGCACGTCGAGCAGGCCGTTTTCTTCGGTCTGATTAAACACAGGCCAGGAAGGCCATTTGTCGCGGCGGACGGGCGTGCCCCCAAGGAGTGCCGGGGCGTCGTCCGCTGCTTTTAACTGGAATCCGCGCAGCAGGAACGTGCTGGCGGCGGTGCCGTGTAGAAATCGTCGTCGCTCCATGGTTCGGCTTCCTCCCGCTGATTGTGCTTGTGAGCCTCCCGCATTGCCGTGCGCACGGCGAGGGCTTCCCCTAACTCGCTGCGATTGCCGACTATCGTATCGCAATGGCGAATGAAACGAGCGAGCCCCGCCGCCCGTCTCAGGATGCGGAAGTGCGGCGATGAGCGTGCGTGCGGGTATCTCGCGGCGAAGGCGTTGCGGATGGAGAGCCGGGCACGTGAGACAATAGCGCGGAGAGGCTTGTTTTTGTCGAAGCGCAAGAAAGAAGGGCCGGGAAGCCCAGGTATGCTCTCGCGCGTGCTTCGCAGCCGCGCCACGAAAGTGCTGCTGGGCATCGGCGGTGCTCTGACGCTGGTCGCCTTGGCGGTTACCGCTTACTATTACACGCAGTTCGCCCGGATGATCGACGCGCAACTGGAGCGTGGGCCATTCCAGACGACTTCCCTCATTTTTGCCTCGCCGGTGCGGGTGGCGATCGGCGAAGCGTCCAGCCCGGAAGCCATCGTCTCTCAACTCAAACGAAGCGGTTACGACGAGCGGCGCAGCAACCGCCTCGGGTGGTACCGGCGCGTGAATGACGCGGTGGAGATTTACCCCGGTCCGGAATCCTACTTCGACATGGAAGGCGGGGTGGTGCGCTTCGAGGGGGGGCGCGTGAGCGAGATCATCTCGCTGCGCGACAACACGCGGCGCAACCGCTATCTGCTGGAGCCGGAACTGATCACGCATCTTTCCGACGACAACCGGGAGAAGCGCCGCTTGCTGGAGTTCAAGGAGATCCCGCCGGTTCTGGTGAACGCGGTGATTTCATCGGAAGACAAGCGGTTTTTCGAGCATTCCGGTTTTGATCCCTTGCGCATTCTCAAGGTGGCGCTGATCGATCTAAAGGAAGGCCGGTACGCGCAGGGTTCTTCGACGCTGACGATGCAACTCGCCCGCGGCCTGATCGGCGCGTATGACAAGAACTGGAAGCGGAAAGCGACCGAAGCGCTCATTACTCTGCACCTCGAAAGCAAACTCACCAAGGAGCAGATCTTCACCTACTACGCGAACCATATTTATATGGGCCGTCGCGGCAGCTTCAGCATTCACGGGTTTGGGGAAGCGTCTCAATCTTATTTTGGGAAGGCCGTACAGGATCTGACGATCCCCGAAGCGGCGACGATCGCCGGCATCCTGAACCGGCCGAGCTATTACAACCCGTATCGCGCTCCGGAACGCGTGATCAAGAAGCGCAATCTCGTGCTGCAATTGATGCGCGACAACGGTTACATCAACGAGAAACAGTACCGGGACGCCATCGCGCAGGGGCTCCGGCTGACCGATGAGCCGATGGAATCCGCCGATGCTCCCTACTTTGTGGACTATGTAAACCGGCAATTGCAAGACCAATTCGGCGATATCGACTTTACCGAGAAATCGTATCGCGTGTACACGTCCCTCGACCTTCGCCTGCAGCGCTTCGCGGTAGAGGCGGTGAACGAGGGGATGAAGCTGGTGGATGAGCAGGTCTCGAAGCAGCGGCGCTGGAAGGGGCAGAAGCCGCCGAGGGCGCAGGCCGCGATGGTAGTAATCGATCCGGAGACCGGGGCGATCCGCGCGATGATAGGCGGGCGCAATTACGCGGAGACGCAGTTGAACCGCGCCGTGGCGCTTCGGCAGCCGGGTTCCATCTTCAAGCCGTTCGTCTATGCGGCCGCTTTCGCAACCGCCATCGAGGATAGCGGGCAGGTGCTGACCCCGATTTCGGTGGTGGAGGATGAGCCCACCGCGTTTGAGGCCGGCGCAGGCCAGGACGAATATAGCCCCAATAACTTCGGGATGAAGTATTCGGGCGCGGTCACCTTGCGGGAAGCGATGCGCCGCAGTCTGAATATCCCGGCGGTGAAGACGGCGGAGATGGCGGGGCTTCGCAACGTGGTGCGGATGGCGCGGGCGGCGGGCATTGAATCCCCGTTGATGGCCACGCCGTCGATCGCGCTGGGGTCGTATGAGGTGACGCCGGTGGAGATCGCGGGCGCCTACACGGTTTTCCCCAATTTGGGGGAGCGCCTGAAGCCGTTCAGTGTAGGGCTGGTGCGCGACGACAACGGCCATGTCATCTACACGCACGAAGTGAAGAAGGAGCGGGCAATCGATCCGCGCGTCGCCTATATCACCCTGGATGTAATGCGGGATGTGCTGCGGCGGGGAACGGGCGCGGGCGTGCGCAGCCGGGGTTTCTATCTTCCCGCGGCCGGAAAAACCGGGAGTTCGCACGACGGCTGGTTCGCGGGATTCACGTCGAAGCTGATCTGCATCGTATGGGTAGGGCTGGACGATAACACGGACCTGAAGATCGAGGGAGGGCGCTCCGCTCTGCCCATCTGGACGATCTTCATGAAGAAGGCGCATGAACTGCCGGATTATCAGCGGGTGAGCGATTTTCCGGAGCCGGAAGGCATCGTGCGGGCGGATGTATGTCCGGAAGCATTCAAGATGGCGAGCCCGGCTTATGTGCCGTCGGAAGACCGGCTGAATAAGGGGCTGCCACCCTGCTATGAATTGGAGAGCGAAGTGTTTGTCGCGGGCACGCAGCCGATGCAGGCCTATCCTTCCGGGTTCCGGGGCGCTCCAGCGGGAAGCCGCGTTTCGGGTTGGGATGTGGTTTCCAATGCCGTTGAAACGCCGCCACAAGGACGGGAAATGGGGCAGAGCCGTCAAACCGTGGCGGGGCGGCGGCCGGATGCCGAAGCCGCGCCCACGGGGCGGCCGGAAGAGCCACAAACCGCTCGCCAACAGCCGAAGAAAGGCCTGTTCCGCCGATTGCTCGATGTGATTAAATGAGGCTAAGGAGGCGCGCCATGTACGCCCACGCCATCGCCTCTACTCTCAAGCGGGGAATTCTTGC
>JADYZL010000053.1 GCA_020853155.1 Bryobacterales bacterium | reverse complement strand
GGGTAAGTTTGGAAGCGCGAACGGATACGCACACCATGAATCCTCACGTATTCATCTTTGACACGACCCTGCGAGACGGCGAGCAATCCCCAGGATGCAGCATGACGGTTCCGGAAAAAGTCCGGATGGCCCGGAAGCTGGTGGAGCTTGGCGCGGACATCATCGAAGCCGGGTTCCCCATCGCATCGGAAGGCGACTACGAATCGGTGCTTGCCGTTTCCCGTGAGTTTCCGGAGGCGCGGGTGGCTGCCTTGGCCAGAGCCGTGCCGAAGGACATTGAGCGTGCCGCTCGCGCTCTCGAACCCGCGAAGAGGCCGCGAATTCACACGTTTATCGCAACCAGCGATATTCACCTCAAGCACAAGCTGCGCAAGACGCGCGAACAGGTTTTGGAAGATGCCGTGAACGCCGTGAAGCAGGCCCGCCAATACACGGACGACGTGGAGTTCTCGGCGGAAGACGCCACGCGCACCGGGGCGGATTACCTCGAGGAAATCTCGCTGGCCGTGGTGGAGGCGGGCGCCACCACCGTGAATCTGCCGGATACGGTCGGCTACACGATTCCCAGGGAGTACGCGGAAATCATCGGCCGCGTGGCTAGGCTTCTCGATGGCAAGGCCATCGTCAGCGTTCACTGCCACAACGACCTTGGGCTTGCGGTGGCGAACTCCATCGCCGCCGTCGAAGCGGGCGCGCGCCAGATCGAGTGCACCATCAACGGCATTGGAGAGCGGGCGGGCAACGCCGCGCTGGAAGAGGTCGTCATGATTCTCAAGGTGAGAAGCGAGATCATGCCGTACCGGACGTCAATCAATCCGGAACACCTCTATCCGGCCAGCCAATTGCTCACGGAGTTCATCACCTTCGGCCCGCAGCCCAATAAGGCAATCGTCGGCAGTAACGCGTTCGCGCACGAGGCCGGCATCCACCAGGACGGCTACCTCAAGGAACGCACCACCTACGAGATCATGGACCCGCAAAGCGTGGGCGTCCCGGATAGTAAACTGGTTCTTGGCAAGCATAGCGGGCGTCATGCGCTGGCTGATCGCGCCAAGTCGTTTGGCTATGATCTCTCGGGTGAGCAGCTAGACCAGCTCTACGAAAAGTTCATCGCGCAGGCCGATCGCAAGAAGGGCTTTACGAACGACGAGATCCGCGCTCTGGTCGAGCAGCACTTGCGGCAACCCGAAAGCGTCGCGAATTAGTTGGCGCCCGCGGGCCTGTGGCCGCGCCGCCGCTCGAGGCGTCCGGTGCGTGCGGGTGGGCCGTTGCCTTGCCGCGAGAGTTCTCACGCATCAAGCGTCACTCAGGAATACGGAAAGTACAACCGATGAAGATGAACGTGCTGGTTCTGCCCGGGGACGGGATCGGAACCGAAGTAACCAGGGAAGCCGTGCGCGTGCTGCAGCACGTGGCCGGGAAGTTCGGGCATGAGGTCCGGTTGACCGAAGGGCTGCTCGGCGGCGTGGCGATCCACAAGACCGGTGTGCCGCTTCCGGAGGAGACGGAGAAGCTGGCGCATGCCTGCGATGCCACCCTGCTCGGCGCGGTGGGTCTGCCCGAGTTCGACGACGCCCCCCCGCAGCAGCGGCCGGAGAAAGGGTTGCTCGGGATTCGTAAGGCGCTGGGCGTCTACGCCAACCTGCGCCCGGTGCGGAGCTTCCGCTCCCTGCTCGATTCCTCCCCGCTCAAGAATGACCGCGTGGATGGCGTGGACATGATCATCGTGCGCGAGTTGAACGGGGGCCTCTACTATGGGCTGCCGCGCGGCGTCGAAGGCGAAGGCGCCGAAGAGCGCGGCACGAACACGATGACCTACACGCGCGCGGAGGTCCAGCGCATCACCCGCATGGCCTTCGAACTGGCGAAAAACCGCCGCCAAAAGGTCACGAGCGTCGACAAGTCGAACGTGCTCGAAACCTCCCAACTCTGGCGCAAAGTGGTGAACGAAGTTGCCGCGGAGTACCCCGGCATCAAGTGTGAACATCTGCTGGTCGATAACGCGGCGATGCAGTTGATCCTTAACCCGAAACAGTTCGACGTGATGCTCACGGAGAACATGTTCGGCGACATCCTGAGCGACGAGGGCAGCGTGCTTTCCGGCTCCATCGGAATGCTGCCCTCGGCCTCCATCGGCGCGCAGCGTCCCAGTGGAGCCTGGGTGGGGCTCTACGAGCCGGTGCACGGCTCCGCACCCGACATTGCCGGGCAGAACAAGGCGAATCCGCTCGGGGCGATCGGCTCCGTGGCGGCGATGCTCGAATACAGCTTCCAGTTGCTGGAGGAAGCGGCGGCCGTGAACCGAGCCATCGACGCGGTGCTCGAAAGCGGTAATGTGACGGCGGATCTTCGGCCCAAAGGCGCGCCCGCCGGCACGGAACAAGTGGGCAAGGCGATCTGCGATGCCATCTAGGCGCGCATTCGCCGTGGAATGGCAAGAAGGAATTTGAGACAGATGGGCACTCCTCGCACAATCATTCAGAAGGTCTGGGATAACCACGTCGTGGCCCGGAACGAAGGCGCTCCGGCGCTGATTTATATTGATCTTCATTTGGTTCATGAAGTCACCTCCCCGCAAGCGTTTGCGGGCCTGCGGGAACGCGGGCTCAAGGTGCGCCAGCCTTCCCGGACGGTGGCTACCACGGACCACAGCGTCCCCACCACGGACCGGTCCCTTCCCATTCTCGATACCGTCGCGAAGACCCAGGTGGAAAAGCTGGAATCGAATTGCCGGGAGTTCGGCATCCCCTGCTTCGGCTTCCATTCGGAGCACCAGGGAATCGTTCACGTGATTGGCCCTGAGCTGGGTCTGACCCAGCCCGGTATGACGGTGGTCTGCGGGGATTCGCACACGGCCACCCACGGTGCGTTCGGGGCCCTCGCCTTCGGAATCGGCACCAGCCAGGTGGAGCACGTGCTCGCGACACAATGCCTGCTCCAGGCCCCCTCGAAAAGCTTCGAAGTACGTGTGGATGGCAAGCTCAAGCCGGGCGTGACGGCGAAGGATATCGTCCTCGCCCTGATCGCGCGCATCGGCATCGGTGGCGGCACGGGCTGCGTCTTCGAATACCGGGGGACGGCGATTTCCGCCCTCAGCATGGAAGAACGGATGACGATCTGCAACATGTCCATCGAGGGCGGGGCGCGTGCGGGCCTCATCGCCCCGGACGATGTGACCTACGAGTACATCAAGGGCCGCCCCTTCGCTCCCCAAGGCGCGGAATGGGATGCGGCGCTCGCTCGCTGGCGCGAACTCCCCACCGATGAGGGCGCGATCTACGATGAATCCATCTTCATCGATGCCGACGCGCTAGAGCCGATGATCACCTTCGGTACGAACCCCGGTATGGGGATTCCGATCACCCAGCCCGTTCCGGCGCCGGACGCGATGGAGGACCCAATCGAGCGCGAATCGATCCAGAAGGCACTTGACTACATGGGAATCCACAGCGGTAAGCCGCTGCTCGGCCACCCGGTGAACGTCGTCTTTATTGGAAGCTGCACGAACTCCCGCATCTCGGACCTTCGCCAGGCGGCGGAATTGCTGAAGGGCCGCAAGGTGAATCCCGCCGTGCGCACGATGGTGGTGCCGGGCTCGCAAGCGGTCAAGAGGCAGGCGGAAGCGGAAGGGCTCCATGAGGTGTTCCGGGCCGCCGGCGCCGAATGGCGCGAAGCCGGGTGCAGCATGTGCATCGCCATGAATGGCGACCAGCTCAGCCCTGGCCAGTATTGCGTTTCTACCAGCAACCGGAATTTTGAAGGCAGGCAAGGCAAGGGCGGACGCACCTTCCTCGCCAGCCCCCTGACCGCCGCCGCATCCGCCATTGCCGGCGTGGTCGCCGATGTGAGGACGATTCTATGAAGCCCTTTACCCAACTCGTCAGCCGCCTCGTGCCGCTGCCCATCGATAACATCGATACCGATCAGATCATCCCCGCGCGCTTCCTGAAGACCATCTCCAAGGAAGGGCTCGATAAGAATCTGTTCTGCGACTGGCGCTATAACGAGGATGGCTCCGCGAAGCCGGATTTCATCCTGAACAAGCCGGAAGCCCAAGGGGCACAGATTCTACTGGCAGGCGATAACTTCGGGTGCGGCTCCTCGCGCGAGCATGCGCCGTGGGCGCTCACGCAGTTCGGTTTCCGGGCCGTTTTGAGTACCTCATTCGCCGACATTTTCCGAGGAAATGCTTTGAAGAATTCCCTGCTTCCCGTGGTAATTCCTCACGAAATTCAGAAAGAATTGTTTGCAATCCGGGAAACAAATCCAGATTATTCCGTCGAGATTGATCTTGCAAACCAGACTCTCACTTTGGCCGATGGACGGAGAATCGAGTTCCCGGTCGATCCGTTCGCGAAACACTGCCTGCTGAACGGTGTAGACGAGTTGGGCTATCTACTCCATCACCAGGACCAGATCGATGCCTATGAGGCCCGCCAGCCCTGGGCGCTCGACACGACGCAGGCTCTCGTTTCCTAGTTTTTGCGAAGATCGGCATTCCCGTTCTCCGTCCACGCGGGCCTGCCGGAGCTATCCTCTCCGGCAGGCCCGTCCTCCTTTTGCCGGGTGCGCCTGAAACCCAAGCACCAAACAAATGGAAGAATTTTGTTCTTAATCGAAATTAACGATCCGCAAGGTGCATATTAAATCGTAAAATGGCTGCTGCGCGGACTTGTATTCCCAGGTAAGTACTGGTACAATAAAGACGTCAGCGGGTGATTTCGTCACGCCAAACCCCTTGGCGTTTCCAATCCGTTTGGCGGACGTTTCCGATCTGTTTGGAGACAGTTCCCGTTCTCTTTGGCGAAGACGGTGTCACCCGAATTTCGCCGGCCGTGTGGCCGTCCCCTCATTCGTTCTAACCGTTTCGTAAACGTGCTCTTTCCCGGAAACACTCCGGCCGAGCGAAGATTCATAACCCCGTGGTCGCGGTTGCCGATCTATTTCCCGATTGCGGAAGTCCCCGTTTGCGGGCAATGGACCCAGTGGAATTCAGGAAGTAAGGTGCCCTCATTATGATGCAACGCGCAATGCAGTACGAACACGCAAGGCAGATCATCGACGATCTGATTGACTATAACTTCAGCACGCTCACAGCGGAAGGCTCAGGCAAGTTGGATCGCATCTGGTCCTACCTCCGGTCCAGGGAAGTATCCGAGATCATTCGAACCAATGGCTACCATGGGCAGGCCTCCTGCTCGCGCAGTAGCGATTTCTACGCCGGCAACGGCTTTGACTGATTCCCACGCTTCGATTTTCAACACGCACGCCCCGGATTGCGATCCCGGGGCGTGTTTCGTTTAGGCTGCCGTCTCAACAAGCATCTCAGCGGGAGGTGTACTTCTGGCACAGGCCCCGCAATTCAGCCAGCAGCCGCGGCATCGCGGTGGCGGCCGGCTCCGGGGCTTCATATTCAAGGGCCAGGTAACCTTTGTAGCCGCTCTTGGCGAACATCGCGGTCAGTTGGTCCCAATCCGCCTTCACCTCTTCCTTTGGCTTTGCTCCGGCGATCATCGTCTTGTACTGCGAAGCCACGGCGTAGGGAAGGCACATCTCGATCTGGGGAATCGCGTTCTCGATGAAGTTGCCGGTGTCGAGATTGATGCCCACGTAGTCCGAATCAACCTTCTGGACGACATCGATGATCTTCGAGGCGCGTTCGGTGATGCCGCCATGGTTTTCGAGGCCTAGAATCACGCCGCGTTTGCCCGCGTAGTCGGATGCCCGGATCAGCGAATCCACGCACCAACCGATCGCGTCCGCTTCGCTGTAGCCCTTCGGCGCGTGGCCTCCAAAGACGCGGATGTGCCCGGCGCCGAGGTGAGATGCCACGTCGATCCAATCCATTAGTTCGCGCACCTGATCCCGGCGCTTCGACTTATCCGGATTGCAGAAATCGGTCCGCACGGAGATGCTATAGATATCGACGCCGTTGATGTAGGCCATGCGGCGCAGAGGCATCAGGAAGCTCTCGCTCGTGTTTGGGAACCAATAGACGGTGAGGTCCAGTCCATCGATACCATTCTCCACGGCGATCTTCACGAGATCCGTGTAAGTGAGCGTCTTGTCGGCGAGTTCCTTGCGATAGGAATAGGCGCAAATGGCGGGTTTCAGCCTTGCCTTCGGGCCGAACATGTCTTGGCTTCGCGTATTGGCGAGAGCGGCGGGGGCGGCGGCCAGCGCGGGTAGGCAGGCCAGGATCTGGCGGCGATTCATGGGTTTTCCTCCGGTGAAAGGGTTTCTCGACTATTGTATGCGCCATTGGGAGAGCGTGACAGCCTGCCTCGCAACAAGCCGGACGGGTCCGAAGGGCCTGATTTGTAGATTTCCACCTTTGCCGATGGGATGTCTTGCGGGATTTCTTCGGGGCGGACGACGTTGGCGGGGTGGTTCCCGGTGGGTTTGGGGTTTGTGCCGCCGTCTTTGTGGCTTGAATGCTGTGGGAATGGCATCCATGGGCACCGCTCGGGCACTCGCTTTGCCCTTGCAACACGATTCTGCTGCGCTGTCGGCGCCCTCGAATCTTACAGATCTTACAGTTTCGCTGGATATTTGCGGCCGTGAGAAGGAGTGGATTGCATTGGCCCCTGGCAGCGGATGGTTAGCAGACGCGGACGGCGCTGACAAAGGCGGCGGGACTTCGATTCGGGGATTGCCGAAGCGGTGTGGCGCGAGTATGCCGGACTGGATCTTGTCAGGGATATTGAAAAAATCCACGCTACTTCCATTCGGGGTTTGAGCGGGGGTATGCCGCTGATTCTGCACGGTGTTAGTTAGGGACCGGGATTGTGGGGCTTTGTAAGGTTTGTCTGGGGCGCCGTGCCGCGGTTGAGAGGTGCTATCGATGGGGGCTGCGGCGGCTTCGACGGCGGGGCGGAATTCTTTCTCGCGGCGGCGCCATTGCTCGAACGGGAAGCGGGTGACCCCAGCGAGGGCGCAGTCATCGTGGATCGAGTTCGCTTGGGCGAGGAAGTGGAGGAAGTGTTTCTGCCGGTCCTCGCGTGGGCTGAGTTTGGGATTGTTCGGATTCGTCGTGAATTCGAGGGGTTTTCGGTTGGCAGACTTCATGTGCTTTGTCTCCTTTCGAACGGCGGGGAGATTGGTGATGCCCGGCTGCGCACTCAGGAGGATTGTAAGGGCGGGATTCGTGCGAATCGAATGCTTAGGCCGCTAACTTATTCATGACAGGGGAGATTCGATTCTGCAACATGCGTGATCGTACTGGGAGGGAGCGTTGTTTTCGGGTGGTTTTGCGTGGATGAGAGCGGTACGGAGCCGTCACGCCAGCCAAACGGGGCCGTCACGACAAGGTCTCGCTCGCGCTCGGCTGGGAATCGATTTGGGCGTTAGCTGAGCCGGGACGTTTTGCGGTACGAAGCCAATGGCGGAACGGGCATTCGGCATAGACGGAGGATGCACCGGGCGTGGCCGCGCCGGAGTCGCACCCGCGAACGGGCGGATGCTCCATGGACTCGCTGACGCGAGGCTATATTCTTGCCGGCTTGGCTTGCCCGCGAGCTTACGCTCGGGGCTGGGTGTGCCCAGCATGGGCAGGATCGAGTTGGCTGAAAGGAGCCAACCGGAGGAGATGACGCCAACCGTAGCGAAACGCAACGCCGAACCGCG
>JADYZL010000052.1 GCA_020853155.1 Bryobacterales bacterium | reverse complement strand
TTCCGCCCAAGGCCACGATTCCGAACGGCATCGATCTGCGCCCGTATCGCGCGGCGGCTTCGCGGGGCGATTGGCGGCAAGCGCACGGCTTCCGGGAAGCGGACAGGCTGGCGGTTTCCGTGGCGCGTCTGGAGCCGCAGAAGGATCCGGTGGGTTTGGTGGAAGCGTTCGCGCAGGCGTTGGGCACGCATCCCGAATGGCGTCTGCTGCTGGCGGGAGACGGCAGCTTGAAGCAGGAAACGCGGGAAGCTGCCGGGCGGCTCGGGCTGCGCGAGCGGGTACACTTTCTGGGCGTGGAGGGAAATGTCGCGGAGCTGCTGCGGGCGGCGGACCTGTTCGTGCTGGGGTCGCGCTGGGAGGGGACGCCGCTCGCGGTGATGGAAGCCATGGCCGCCGGGCTGCCTGTAGTGGCTACGGCGGTGGGCGGCTTGCCCGGCCTGGTCGAGCATGCGGTGACCGGGTTGCTGGTTCCAGCGGGCGAGCCGGAGAAACTCGCGGGTGCGATCGCCGCGCTGGCGCTCGATCCCGCGCGCCGCCAGGCGTTCGGCGTGGCGGGAAGAGCGCGGGCCGAACGGTTCGGCGTGGAAGCGATGGTGAGCGCGTACGCGGCCTTGTTCGAAGAGCTTGCGGGGGGTGCGCGATGAGCCTTGCCGCCAAGCCCTTGCGAGTAATGCTGCTGATCACGGGCCTCGCCCGTGGAGGCGCGGAAGCCCAGGCGGCAGGGCTTGCCTTGGAATTGCGCCGGCGCGGGTGCGAGGTGAGTGTGGTTTCCATGCTGCCACCTGTGGCGTTCGTCGAGGAATTGAAGCGCGGTGGAGTGGACGTCCAGTCCCTCGGTATGCGGCCTGGCAAGCCCGGTCCGCGGGGGCTGTGGCGCTTCTGGAAGCTGCTCTATTCAGAGAAGCCCACCGTGCTGCATGCACATCTGTTCCACGCGAACCTGCTCGCGCGTTTTACAAGGTTGATCTGCCCCGTGCCGGTGCTGCTTTCAACCATCCACAGCTTGGCGGAGAGCGGGCGGAACGCAACGGGTGTGCGTGCGCGCGATTGGCTCTACCGCTGCACGGATTGGCTGAGCGACCGCACGGTGAGCGTCAGCGAGGCCGTCTCCGCGCGCCACTTGGAGAGCCGGGCCGTATCCCCACGCGCTTCGGTTGTGATCCCCAACGGCGTGCGCCCGGGAACCCTCGTGGTTCTCGCGGAGACCCGTGCCAGAGTGCGCCGGGAGTTGGAAATTCACGACGAGTTCGCGTGGCTCACGGCGGGGCGGCTCATGTGGAAGAAAGACCATGCTACGATGCTCCAGGCGATGGCCCGGCAGCCCGCGGGAGTCCTGTTCATCGCGGGAGAAGGCCCACTCGAGAAGGAGTTGCGGGCACAGGCGGATGCGCTCGGGGCCAGGGTCCGGTTTCTCGGGCTGCGGGAAGACATTCCCGATCTGATGAGCGCCTGCGATGGCTTCGTGATGTCGTCCGTCGTGGAAGGGTTGCCCATGGCGCTCATCGAAGCGGCGATGGCAGGGTTGCCCGCCGTTGCGACGGATGCGGGCGGCGTGCGCGAGGTAATACGCGAAAGCGAAACCGGCTTCGTCGTTCCCGCGCGGGATGCGGAGGCATTGGGAGAGGCCATGCGGCGGCTAGCCGGGATGCCCGCGGAAGCCCGCGGCGAAATGGGCAGCGCGGCGCGCCGGAATGCCCTCGAGCGCTTCAGCCTTTCCGAAGCCGCCACGCGCTGGGAAGCGCTCTACCGGACATGCCTCGGCGAGGCGGAGCGCCAATTGCTGCCATGACTTCTCCCGCGCCCATGGATGTGACGAATCGGTTCGTCCTCGATTTTGCCCGCCGCTTCGAGCAATCGCACCCGGGCGCGCGCATCCTCGATTACGGCTGCGGCGCGGGGCGCCTGGTGCAGGCCGGGCGGGCGGCGGGGCTCGCCATGGAAGGGACTGACGTTTTCTACGCGGGTTCAAGCGCGCGCGAGGAAGCCGCGAAGACGGGGTTATTGGGCAGCGCCATTCACGAGATGATGGAAGGGCGCATGCCTTACGCCGCGAATCGCTTCGACCTCATCGTGAATAATCAGGTGATGGAGCATGTGGAAGATCTCGATGCCGTCCTGCGGGAGATTCACCGCGTGCTCAAACCGGGCGGGACCGTGCTCAGCCTCTTCCCGGCGGTGGATGTCTTCCGGGAAGGGCACATCGGCATCCCATTTTCGCATTGGATGAGGAAGGGCTCGCGGCGGCGGTTTTACTACACCTGGGCGCTGCGCTCGCTCGGGCTGGGCACGTGGAAGGAGCAAGCCCCCACCTGCCGCCAATGGGCGCTCAACAAACTGGATTGGATCGATCGCTTCACCGTGTATCGTAGCCGCCGCGAGATTTTTTCCACTTATGACCGTTACTTCGCGAGTACGCTGGTGGAAGAGGCGTACATTCGCTACCGGCTGCTTGACCGCCCTGGGCGCGAGTGGGTCGTGAACTTGCTGCGGCTGCCGGGAATGATGCCGCTCGCGAAGGCGGTGTTCCGCAAGCTGGCGTTCCTCGTGATTCTCTCCCGCAAGGAGAGCCGGTGAAATTGGTGTATGTCGTCACGCGCGCCGATGCCGTCGGCGGGGCGAGTATCCACGTGCGGGATCTGGCGCGCGAGATGATCTCCCGCAGCCACGACGTCACTGTGCTCGTGGGCGGCGCAGGTCCTGTTACGGATCAATTGGCCGCCGCGAACGTACCCTTCCAGAGCCTCCGCCACCTGGGAAGGAGCATTCACCCTCTCCGGGATCTACTCGCGATCCGGGAACTCACCGCCGCCCTGCGCGCCCTGCGGCCAGATCTCGTTTCCACGCACACGGCGAAGGCGGGTCTGCTCGGGAGGCTCGCTTGCCGGAAGCTGAAGCTGCCCTGCATTTATACGCCGCACGGCTTGGCGATTGGCAGCCGCATCTCGCCGCTGCTGGGGCCGGTGTTCGCCCTCCTGGAGCGAAGGGCGGCGCGGTGGTGCGCGGCCATCGTCTGTGTCTGCGAAGCGGAGCGGCGGCTGGCGCTGGAGAAAGGAATCGGGCCGCCGTCGCGCCTGCGCGTAATCTATAACGGCATGCCCGATGCGGGCGGCGCGGATCTCGCGAAGCCGGGGGAAGAGCCGGTGCGCATCTGTTCGGTCGCGCGCCTTGAAGCGCCCAAAGACCATGAGACGCTGTTAGAGGCGCTTGCCGCGCTGCCGCACCGGCGCTGGAGCCTGGAACTCGTGGGGGATGGGCCGCTTGAAGGGAAACTCCGGGCTCTCGCAGAGACTCTGAACCTTGGCGATCACATCGTCTGGTCCGGGTATCTGCATTCGGCCGCCATGGCGCTCGCTCGGTCGCAGCTTTTTGTGCTGGCAACGCGCTCGGAAGGGTTCCCACGCAGCATCCTGGAGGCGATGCGGGCGGGCTTGCCGGTAGTCGCTTCCGATGTGGGAGGGGTCCGGGAGGCGGTTTCCCATGGCGAAACGGGGTTCCTGGCCCCGGCGAGCGATCCCGAGGCTTTGAGCGCGGCGATTGCAGATTTAATCGAAAATGCACCTCTGCGGCAACGAATGGGTGACGCCGGGCATCAGACCTTTAACGAGCGCTTCCGCTTCGAGACGATGGCGGAAACGACGATGGCGCTCTATCGTGAGATCGCGCGCGCCCCGAAGCGGGGGGATGTCATGGGAAATGGAACAACTGGCCTGAATCTCAGCCGCAATGAGGCGCTGCTTGCAACCGCGCGAGCGGCGTCGCAGAGTGACGGCCTGCTGGGCGGCCCCGGGCCGGTCATCAAGCGTTTCGCCGACATCGTTTTCGCGCTCACGCTCATCCTGATCGCACTGCCATTCGCCATTTTGATCGCTCTCGCGATCCTGCTCGAAACGCGCGGCCCTATCCTCTTCAAGCAAAGCCGCATCGGCCAGAATAACCGGCGCTTCGCCTTATGGAAGTTCCGCTCCATGGCCGCCGACAGCGAGCGTCTGCTTGAAAGTTATCTCGCCGAGCATCCCGATTTGCGTGAGGAATGGAACGCGACCCATAAGCTGAAGGACGACCCCAGGGTGACGCGCGTGGGCCGCTTCCTGCGGCGGCGCAGCCTGGATGAATTGCCCCAGCTTTGGAACGTTCTTCGCGGGGATATGAGCCTCATCGGGCCGAGGCCGATCGTCGATGCGGAAATCCCGAAGTTTGGCAGGGCATTCGCGCTTTACCTTAAAGTGAAGCCCGGCCTCACGGGGCTGTGGCAGGTTTCCGGGCGTAGTGACACGAGTTACCGGCGGCGCGTGGAACTCGATTCCCAATACATCCGCGGCTGGTCCTTGTGGCTCGATCTGAAGATCATCTGGAAGACCGTGGGCGTCGTTCTGCGGGCGCATGGAGCTTACTGAGGTAAGGCCGGACGGGAACCCGGAGTGCACGGGGAATCCTCTCCTGATACGCTCGGGAAATGCGAACCCGCAAATTCGTCTTGATTCTGGCGATGTGCTTCGCCCTCGCGCTTCCCATGCTGGCGCAGGAGGCCTGCAACCCCGCGTGGGTGGATCTGCTGAAACCCGGCCTCGAAGGCTGGCAGAAGCTCGGCGAGGGGAAGTGGAACCTCGATGCGAACGGCGTGGTGACCGGCTACCGCGACGAAGATTTCAACCGGCTCAAGGCTCTCGCGCCGTTTGATTACCAGATGGTCCGCGGCTGGGTTCTCGCCCAAGGGTGGCTGTACACTGTGCGCGAGTATGAGGAGTTCGATCTCTCCCTCGAATACTGGGTGCGCGCCCCCGGAAACAGTGGCATCTCCATCCGGGACCAGACACGCGCCGCGTGCGGCATCAAAATTCCCCCGGATTTTGCCTGTACGCCTTCGAAGACCGGCTATGAAATCCAGATCAACAGCGATTGGCCGGATAAGTGGGTATCGGGCAGCATCTACACGCTCGCGAACGCGAAGGATGGCTTCCAGAAGCGGCTCGATTGGAACCGGATGGAGATCGAAAGCCGCAAGGATGGGATCCGGGTGAAGATCAACGGAGAGCTGGTGGCGGAGCATCCCGGCGCGCCGGGCCGGCCGCTCAAGGGGCCCATCGGCTTGCAGTTGCACGACCTCACCAGCTACTCCCGCTTCCGCAATATCCGGGTGAAAGAACTCTGCCGGTAGCGGTGCGCGAGCGAGTTCGAACCCGCAAAATCGAACGCGCCGGGAACTCATCCATTGGATGAACCCCGGCGCGTTTGTTTCGTGAATTGCGATTCTCCGCCTCTAGCGGCTCGCGGCTTCGATCCGGTCTACCTTGAGGATGCCGGTCTTCTCGAAGAGTGTTCCGGTCACCTTTACCTGCTTGGCGGCAAACGCTTCGGGCGCTTTCTGGTCGCTGAGTACGTACATCTTCTTGCCGTCCCACAGGGCGTATTTGAACTTGCCCTTGGATGTGCGGACGCACTCGACGACGCACTTCGCGTCCGGGCTCACGCCCATGTGCGTATGATCCTTGCCGCACATGGTGTCCGTGATGACGCCGGTGAAGGTCTGTGGCTTCGTCTGCGCCCCGAGGAGAGCGGTGAAGGTGAGCGCGAGGATGAGGATTGCATGTTTCATGGCTTGTGTCCTTTTCGATTGATTTTCCTTTTCGATTGATTGAGTTGCAAACTTATTGGATGCTCCGGAACCGGAGGCGGGTACCGTGCGCGTGTTCGATGCGGCGCCAGAGCGCCTGATAGTTCTCCGCGCTGAGCGGCTGCTTGAGTTGGAAAGCGAAGGAGCGATAGCCGCCCTGGTCGGAGACGGCTCGCTCCGGCGCGGTGATGTTCAGCGAGAGCGGCCCGGTCTGTGCGATGGCATCAATCACTTTCACCGGCCAGATGCGGCTATCGCCTGCCCGCGATGCGTCGAACAACAGTTCATCGCCGGTGAAAATGAGTACGCCTTCGACTCCCCGCACCAGCCCGAGCCGTTTGGCGGGAATCCGCCACTGGACGGCTTTGCGTTCCACGACGAGCGGATCCGCATGCAGCGCCACCACCGCGCGTTCGCCGAGATGCGCCCGCAAGATCGGCGCCGCCGTCACCAGGCTGCCATCCGGCGTGGATAGCCGGAAGCGGAAGATGCGGTCCCGCCCAAGCTGCCAAACGACGTCGTGATAGGTGACGATTTCCAGCCGCCGCTCGGCGAGCGTCGCCTGCTGGATCTCGTCCCAGCGAAGCAGCACGGGCTTTGCCTCTTCTGGCTTCTTCTCCGCGCGGGTGAACAAGAACCCCTCGGGCGTGAGCGAAAGCGAGCCTCCGGCATCCGGCCAAAGAAAACGCTCATGCGTGACGGCCCATGGCGAGGCAGCCAATTGCGCGTTGGGCTCCTGCCCTGCGAGCGTAGCCGCCAGCAGCAAACAGAGAACAAACAGGCATCTCATGCGGAAATCTCCTTCTTCACTTCGGAATGCCATTTCCAGATTTCGTAAATCACGGGGTAGACCAGCAATTCGAGCAGGAACGATGTGGCCACCCCCCCGATTAACGGTGCGGCGATGCGCTTCATCACGTCGGACCCCGTGCCGGTGGACCACATAATCGGCAGCAGCCCCACGAACATCGTGGCCACGGTCATGAACTTCGGCCTCACCCGCTTCACCGCCCCGTGGACAACCACTTCCCGCAGGTCTTCTTCGGAGCGGATCAGCCCCTTCTGCCTCGCGTCCTTGTACGAGAGATCCAGGTAAAGCAGCATGAAGACCGCAGTCTCCGCATCCACCCCGAGCAGCGCGATCAGCCCCACCCAGACCCCGATCGACAGGTTATAGCCGAGCGCCCAAAGCAGCCACACCGCGCCAATCGCGGAGAACGGCACGGCCAGCAGAATGATCATCGTCTCCGTAAGGGACTTGGTATTGAAATAGAGCAGCAGAAAGATCAGGAAAATCGTGACGGGCAGGATCACCACGAGTTTTTCCTTCACCCGCTCCATCGCTTCATACTGGCCGCTCCAGGAGATCGTGTAGCCCGGCGGAACCGGCAGCTTTTCCCGAAGCAATTGCTGCGCTTCCGTGAGGTAACTGCCCGCATCACGATCGGCGACATCCACGAAGACATAGCCCGTGAGCAAGCCGTTCTCATTGCGGAGCATGGAGGGTCCCGTGGCCACCCGGATATCGGCCAACTGGCGCAAGGGAACCTGCGCGCCGCCCTCCCCCACCGGGATCAGCACGCGCTCCATGGCGGGAATCGCGGAGCGGAAATCGCGCCCGTAGCGGACGCTGATGGGGTAGCGTTCCCGGCCCTCGATCGTCATCGATATGTTCTCTCCGCCGATGGCGTTGGTGATCGCCATCTGCGCGTCCGCCATGCTGATGCCGTAGCGGGCCAGTTCCTCGCGCTTCCAGGCGAAATCGAGGAAGTAACCCCCGGCCGTGCGTTCAGCAAAGACGCTGCGCGTTCCCGGAACCGTGGGCAGCAGGCGTTCGGCCTCCGCACCCAACCGGTCAATCTCCGCGATATCCGCGCCGGAGATCTTGAGCCCCACCGGCGTGCGGATGCCCGTGCTCAGCATGTCGATGCGCCCGCGGATTGGCATCGTCCAGGAATTCGAAAGCCCCGGCAACTGCAGCGCGGCGTTCATCTCCGCGATCAAATCCTCCTGGCTGATATGCGCTGGCGTGATGTGGCCCAGCGTGGGGCGCAGCCACTGGGGCGCCCAACTGTCGTACCAGGTGGCCTTCGTTCGCCACTCGCTCTCCGGCTTCAGCACCACCACCGTCTCGAACATGGAGAGCGGCGCCGGGTCCGTGGACGATTCCGCGCGGCCCGCCTTGCCCAGCACGGATTCCACCTCCGGGAACCGCTTCAGAATCCGGTCCGTCACCTGCAGCAGCCGCGTTGCTTCATCGGTCGAAATACCCGGCAGCGTCGTGGGCATGTAGAGCAGCGTGCCCTCGTTCAGGGGCGGCATGAACTCAGACCCGAGCTTGTGATAAACGGGGATCGTGGCGAGCATCGCGGCCAGAGTGACGCCGATCGAGACCCACTTCCAGCGCAGCGCCGCGCGGGCCGCCGGTTCGTAAATGTGAATCAGCACGCGGCTGATGGGGTGCTTCTCTTCCGAGTGGATCTTCCCGATCAACACCGCGTTCGTGGCGCGCGCGAGCCAGCGCGGGCGGAATGAGAAGTTGCGCACGTGCTGGAAGGTGAGGCGCATCGCCGGGTCGAGCGTGATGGCGAGAAACGCCGCCACGATCATCGCCAGCGTCTTCGTATAAGCCAGCGGCTTGAAGAGGCGGCCCTCCTGGTCTTCCAGCACCAGCACGGGAAGGAAGGAGACGGCGATCACGAGAAGCGCGAAGAAGCTCGCGCCCCCCACCTCCTTGATGGCGGAGACGACGACGTCGCGATAGGGGCCGGGCCGCCCCTGATGTTCCCACTCTTCGAGCTTCTTGTGCGTTTGCTCCACCACCACGATCGCGGCATCCACCATCGCGCCAATGGCGATCGCGATGCCGCCGAGCGACATAATGTTCGCGCTCACCCCGAGCATGTGCATTGGGATGAAGCTGATCAGGATCGCGGCGGGAATCGTCAGCACCGGGATCAGCGCGCTCGGGACGTGCCAGAGGAAGATCAGAATCACCAGCGATACGACGATGAGCTCTTCGACGATGGTCCTATTGAGCGTGTCGATCGAGCGCTCGATCAACGCCGAGCGGTCATAGCCCACGGCGATCTCGACCCCCTCCGGCAAACCCGGCTTCAACTCCTCGATCTTTTCCTTCACGCTTTCGATCACGTCGAGCGCGTTCGCGCCCTGGCGCATCACGACGATGCCCGAAACCACCTCGCCCTCGCCGTTCCATTCCGCCACGCCCCGCCGCATATCCGGCCCGAGCGTGACGTGCGCCACATCCCCCACGGTCACGGCCGTGCCGCTCGCATTCGCTCGCAGCGAGATTGAGCGGATATCGTCCAGCGACTCGATATAGCCGAGGCCCCGCACCATGTACTCCGCGCCGGAACTCTCCACCAGCCGGCCGCCCACATCTTCGTTCGATTGCCGCACCCGCTCCAGCAGCAGTTGCAGCGGAATGCCGAACGCCTGCAGCCGGTTCGGGTCGATCTGAATCTGGTACTGCCGTACGAACCCACCCACCGGGGCCACTTGCGCCACGCCGGGCAGGGCCTCCAACTGGTAGCGCAGATACCAATCCTGGATGCTACGCAGTTCGGCCAGATTGCGCTTGCCGCTCCGGTCGAGCAGCGCATACTGGTAGACCCAGCCAACGCCGGTGGCGTCGGGCCCAATCTCCGTTCTCACCCCCGCGGGCAGGCGCGGCTGCACGCCGGAGAGATACTCGAGCGTGCGGGAGCGCGCCCAGTAGAGATCAGTGCCCTCCTCGAAAATCACGTAGACATAGGAGTAGCCGAAATCGGAAATGCCGCGCACGGTCTTCACATGCGGCGCGCTCAGCATCGCGGCCACGATCGGATACGTTACCTGATCCTCGACGATATCCGGAGAGCGCTCCCAACGCGTGAGCACGATGACCTGCGTATCGGAAAGATCCGGGATCGCGTCGAGCGGAATCTGGTGCATGCTCCACCAGCCCATCAGCATCGCCGCCACCATCGTGGCGAACACCAGAAACCGGTTGTTGGCGGAGAACTCAATGATGCGGTTGATCATGGTTCTTCCTTTCCGCCTGAGTTCCCGGCGCGCTGCCTTCCCCGCGAAGCTGGCTTTCCGAATCGATCAGGAAGTTGCCGGAGACGACGATCTCGTCGTTCTCCGTGAGCCCTTCGAGAATCTGCACCTGGTCTCCGAAACGGCGGCCGATGCGCACCTCGCGCGGCTCCATGTAGCCGTCGCCGCGATGGACGAAGACGATCTGGCGCCGCCCCGTATCGAGGACCGCGGTTGCGGGAACGGAGAGCATGCGCGGGCTGCGCTGTTCGAAGAGCACATCCAGGTACATGTCCGGCTTCAATTGCAGGCCGGGGTTGGGAGTTTCGATGCGCACTTGCAGCGTGCGCGTGGAGGCATCGAGGCCGGGCTGAATGTAGGCGACGCGGCCGCGAATCGCGCGCTCCGGCGCGTAGGGGAAAGAGAGCGTCACCGCTTGGCCGGGGCGGATGTTGGGAGCTTCGTATTCGAACACTTCCGCCACCACCCAAACGCGGCTCAGGTCGGCCAGCGTGTAGAGGGATTGGTCCGGGGACGTGCGCTGGTTCGGGAAGGCGTTGCGCTCCATCACATAGCCCGAGGATGGCGCATAGACCGTGACGGACTTCACCGGCTGCCGCGTCCGTTCGAGTTCCGCGATCTGCTCCGGCGTGAGGTCGAGCAATTCCAGACGGCGGCGGGCCGCTTCGAGCATCGTTCGCTGGTGCGCTTGCGTATCGGTGAGCGAACTCTTCGCCATCGTTTCCACGGCGCGCATCGCGAGCAAATACTCCCGCTGGCTAGCCAGCAGATCGGGGCTATAGATGGTGACGAGCGGCTGCCCCTTCTTCACCAGATCTCCCATGAAATCGGCATAGACCTTCTCGATCCACCCGTTGATCTTCGGCGTCACGCGGGAAACGCGGCGTTCGTCGAGCGTCACCTTCCCCGCCGCGCGCACCGTCTCATGCTCCTCGGCAAACGCGGGCTTCCCGAAGACGACGCCAATCAACTGCTGCTTCTCCGCGCTGATCTGCACGGTGCCCGGCGCCATGGCGGCGGGGCTGTGCTCATAAACCGGCACGAGGTCGTTGCCCGTCTCCGGATTCAATCCCGGCGCGTCCGCTTTGTAGTTCGCGTCCGAAGGGTCCGTGTAATAGAGCACCTTGCCGTGGTTGGCCGGGGCCGGCGCGTTCTGTTCGTCCTCGAACACGGGGTCCAGGTCCATGTTGCAGATCGGGCACTTTCCCGGGTGGTCGCTCCGGATCCAGGGGTGCATGCCGTCCTGCCAGTAGAGCACCTTCCGCCCATTGATCATCTGCCCGCTCTTCTCTTGCGCGCTCGTTGGGCCATACCATCGGCCGTAGCCATAGCCGCCCACGAACCCGGCCCCCAGCACGATCACGAAGAAAACGATCTTCCATGCCTTCATGGCAGCAATTCCTTTCCGGTGAGTTCGCCCATACGGCTGATAGCCAATTCGAGATTGCGCCGCTCATCGAGCTGCGCCATCCGGTAATCCACTAGCGTCACGAAGCCGTTCAACACATTCAGAAAATCCGCTTTGCCCGTCTCGTAGCCCTCCATGGAGCTCTCGAGTGCGAGCCGCGCCTGCGGAATCACCGTGTCGTCGTAAATCCCGATGAGGCGCTGGGCGGTCCGCGCCATCTCATATTGCTCGCGCACCTGGAAGCCCAGATCCTGGAGAGTCGCCTCATACTCGCGGCGCGCGGCGGCCAGTTCGAAGGTGCGCTCCGCCACCTCCGGCCGCTGCTTGCTGCGGAACCACGCGGGGATGCTAAACTCCAGCGAAAGCTCCCACATGGGCGCGTACCCGCCGCGGTTCATGTACGTGCCGGAGACTTTCGTTTCCGGCTGGTAGCTCTTCCGGGCGAGAGCCACGCCCAGACCCCGCGCCTCAATTTGCTTCGCGGCGCGCTCGAGCAAGGGGGAGGAATCAGGCAGCCCCTCGATGAGCGCCGCGATCTCCGCGGGCGGCGCCGCCGGGGACGGGGTGACGGGAGGCGGTAGGGAACGGAACGGTTCCCGGCCCAGGAGCGCATTCACCTTTGCCTCCGCCACGCGCTTGCCCTGCTCCAGCCTCTCCCGCTTGGTGGCCAGCAGGCTGAGCTGCGTCTGAGCCTGCAGCAGATCGCGCTGGCTGCCTTCGCCCACCGCATAGCGCGCCTCGGAAGCGCGCAGAACCTCGCCGAACAGCCGTTGATTCTCTTCGAGCAGCGCCAGCGCGTCGAAAGCATAGCGGTATTCCACCCACGCCCGCTGCAACTCCCCCACCAGCGTGTTCCACACCTGTTCGTAAGTGCCGCGCTCGGCTTGCGCCTCGGTTTGTGCGATCTGGTAACGAAGCTTGCGCGTGCCTCGCGCGGGGAACTGCTGGGAGACCATCAGCCCGGCGGTGATCATCGGATCGCTGCCGAGCCCCTGAAACGGGAGTGGGCTGGGCATGCTCAGCGAACGGATGCCCACCATCGGATCGGGCAAACTGCCCGCTTGCGGCGCCCGTTGGCGCATGGCTTCGAGCGTCTTTTGCGCCGCCTCAAGCGAAGGGTTGCGCGCTTCTAACTCGGCGAGCAGATCCCGCCAATGCAGGCGTTCCTGGCCGTGCGCGCAAGAGGCCGCGATCAACAACAGCAGCAAGAAGGAAGCAAGTCTTCCCATGGCAAATCCTCATTCTGGATGAAGCCCACGAAGCGCGGGCGAGGGGGAAAAGTCGCGCGGCCCGGCGCCCCGGGCGAGAGGCGGCCAAGCTGGCGCGTGCAAGGAAGAGCACCGGCGCAAACGCGCGGGCGCCAAAGCACGCAATCAGCCGCGAAGGGAGAAACTAGATCCGGATGGGGAGCGCCAAAAGAAGCGGAGGAGAGGGGTCGGCCACGGCTTGCCATTCACCGGTGCTCACCGTGGGAACCTGTCCGGCGAGGGTCACCATCGAAGGAAGCGCCGCAGCGGCCATGTCGAGCACCACCGCGTGGTCCGGGGAAGCCGATTCCAGCATTACACTGGCGGTTTCGTGGGAGCAGCGCTCGGCGGGCGGGCGCGAACCGGATTCTGGAGCCGTATTCGTGCCGCTCTCGGCGGGCTGCGTATGCTCGCAGCAGGCATGCCCGCTCACCGGCGCGTTTGCCGTTTGAGCCGCCGCATCGGCAAGATGAGCGCGATCACACGCCGGGCATACCCCCAACACGCTCGTGAGGAGGAGCATCATCGCCGCGAAGATGGATCGCAAACGCATCTCTATCCCTAGATGATAGACCCAATCGGCAGGATTCGGGTAACACATCCAAAAAGCGGCGCCCGCCGGGAAACCATACCGGGCCAAGCGGAGATCCTCCCATCCCCTCCATTTTGCGTGAGAATTTTCCCCGCGCCGGGCTACTTATTCTTTGGGAGGAGTCCGTATGCGGTTCCCGAGATGCTTCGTTTTGCAAGGGCTCGCAGCCATCCTGTCGTTGCTGCTGCCCGCGCTGGCGCACGCCGTCGTGCCGAGTTCCACGCGTCTTCTGGACGAAGCGCCGCTCAAGGGAATCCGCTACACGTTGCCGGATGCTTCCTGGCCCAACACGCTCCCGCCCCTGTGCGCCCTGGCACGCGATCTCCCCTTGTTGAAAGCAAGCGGCGGGACGGCGGTCTTCACCGTGGGCGCCCCGCCCGCGGACGGCGATCATATCTTCCTGAGCCTGCTCGCCTCCACGCAACTCTCCTGGGTGGCCACCTATCCCCTGCCACAGGACGTGGACCCTGCGCGCTCACTGCTGGAGCAGCGTGAGGCCATTCTTGCTCGCTTCGCCGCATTCGCCACCCGCTTCCAAGGTAACGCCAGTCTGCGCGGAGTGGTGCTCGATTTCGGTAGTGAGCATGCCGTCGAATCCGCCCTGCTTGCGCCCGCGTTCGCAGCGATCCTCGCGGAGTACTTTCCTGTAAATCCCCCGATGCTAGGGCACGCCGCCTACACGCCGGAATCTCTCTATAATGCGCCGGCGGGGATCGAGTTCTGGCTCTACCGCTTCACGGGAAGCGCACCCGGCGGGCTGGATCGCGCGCTCCTCACGCAGCGTGCTGGGCTTCCGGTGGTCTTCGACCTCAGCGGCGTCGCCTCGCAATTCGTCTCAAGCGCGGCGGGAAGCTGGCAGAGCTTTCTCACCGCCTTCACCACAGGCGCGCCGGAGACTCACCTGATTGCCGCCAACCTCATCGGCGCCCGCGAGGTGGCATCCAGCACAACGGCCTCCGGCGACGGCGGCGGCGGTACAACCACCACGTTGATCCGCTACCGCGAGGATGCGCTCTTTCGCGGCGAACGGGACGCGAACAACTTCGAGAATCTCCGGCCAACCCGCTTTCAGGAGGCGCTTTCCGCTTGGTGGGATGCGCCGCCCGCGACCGATGACCCGGTAGCCCCGGCATTGAGCGCGGTCTTGAACGCCGCCACCGGCACCGCGTACCTCTCCCCCGGCACCCGGGTTGCCTTGCGCGGCACGTTTCTGG
>JADYZL010000051.1 GCA_020853155.1 Bryobacterales bacterium | reverse complement strand
CGAAACTCGATGACTCTCGGTTTCGATCCTCCGCGCCCTCGCTCCATCGTGCTCGAACCCAGCTCATGCCATTCCCCCCGATCCAGATTGGCTGCGTGGAGACTGGATTGGAGCCGAAGTTCCACATCCAGCGCAAACGCGACCTCCGCGAGGGTACGCGCCGTCATATTCCGGCTGCCACTAAGGAGTTGCGTAACCCATGCCCGGCTCTTGCCAAGGCGGCGCGAGAGCACCGACTTACTGATTCCCTTCTCGTGCATGATCCGGGAAATGACTTCCGTACACTCCCCGACAAAGCGCTCAATTACGAACTCCCTGCGGAATTCGAGGTCCTGCATCAGGATCTCGTGTTGCGATTGCATCGCTATTCCTTCCTATCACTTCGCCGATCGCGCAGCCTAGCTCGCATCGATGGATCTTGCTCCAGTATTCGCCACGCGCGCTCGATTTCCGAACGAGGCGCCTTCCCCCGCTTCTTGAGAAACCCGTGCGCAATCAGAACAAGGGCACGTTCTTCCCGGGCGTATGCATACGGCATCCGGATCTGGAAGCTCTTGAACTCAAATAGTCCACCACCCAAGTCCCCGAACTTCTCCGGGTTCCGCGTGGATTGGTGATCGGCCAAAAGCGCAAACAGGACGCTGAGCTTGGCCTGATTAGCCTTGTCCAGCGCCTTGAAGAACTCGTGGCCTGGAACAGAACCATCGCTATCGATTGCGTACGCGATCTTGAACTTTTTTCCTGCGTACGCAACGATCCGCTCCATCTATCGACTCCATGTTAACTCAAAACTTAACGGACCTCGACTGAAAAATCGATTCTTCGCACATTTCCGGCAGATCCGGCATGATCGGCCTCTGGCCAGCGACGCTGCTGGGCGCCGACTCCGCAGCGATGGAAGCGAAAGTTGCCCGCAACGGGCACAATCGTTGGGTGCAGCATACAAAGCAGCCATTCTATTCTATCTACGTTGACCTTGCCCCGGCGGCGCCTTTCAGACTTTTCCGTCGCAATTCAGCCAACTTCGGGTTACACTCTGGGCTAGAAGCCTGCTATCGCTTCGCGCATGCAACCCGGGCACTCGTGACCGACATTGCCCCGGCGGCCAAGTTAATCTATCCGTGATCGCTCCCGAGCAGGAGCGGTGTCGTGCAAGATCGCGTGGCTGATGGAACGCCACTGATCGTCCCGCCGCACCGCCGAACCCCGCAAGGACTGTCACCGCACCTGGAGACTGCATCATGTGTACCTTGCGTCACGCGATCATCGCGACCTTCCTTCTGGTTTTCGCCGCCACCGGTTTCGCGGTGGAATGGGAACCCATCGAGAGTGGGATGCTCCAGATTTCGGAGCCTAAAATCGACAAGAACGCGGATGCCGAGATTCTTCTCTGGCGCACCCGCATCGAAGACCGGGACGACCGGGGACAGCTTGTGCTTTTCCGTTCCCACTATGTGCGCGTCAAAGTCTTCACCGAACGCGGGCGCGAATCTCAAAGCACGGTAGATTTGCACCAGGTGGGCAAGGGACAAATCCGCGATCTGAAGGCCCGGACGATCAAGCGGGACGGGACGATCATCCCTCTCGAGAAGGACCAGGTCTTTGAGCGGGAAGTGCTGAGGGCGAGCGGGCTGCGCATCCGCAAGCATTCCTTTTCGCTGCCGTCGGTGGAGGTTGGGGACATCATCGAATACCAATGGACGCAGTACCACGACAATGAACTGGCCGATTACCTGGAACTGGAAGTGGAGCGCGATCTGCCCACGTGGAAGCTCATCTACCAGGTGAAACCGATCGACTGGGGCAAGTATGGCCTGCGCTACATCATGAAGAACCGCGCGTTCCAGTGCGACGCCAAACCATGGACCCGGTTTGGCGCCGGTCTTTATCAAACCGTTTATGAAAACATCCCCGCCTTCAAGGAGGAAGTGTGGGCGCCATCGGATGCGCAGCTTCGGGCGTGGCTGCTGATTTACTACGAGGAGCCAGAGAACCCCACGCCCGCCAAATTCTGGAAAGATTACGGCAAGAAGCTCTATGGCGAGTACAAGCGCGATACGAAGGTAGATGGGAAAGTGAAGACGCTTGCACAGCAACTCATCGCCGGAAAACAGGATGACAGCGAAAGGCTGGGTGCGATTGCGACTTACTGCAAGACTCAAATAAAGAACATCTATCACCCGCTCTTCGGCATCTCTACCGCGGATCTGACGAAGTTCAAGGCGGCGACGAAACCCTCCCAGACTATTGAGCGCGGGCTCGGGACGGGCGGAGACATCAACCAGCTTTTCGTCGCTCTCGCCGAGGCCTCCGGATTCGACGCCCGGATCGCACGGATGGTGGGGCGCGATAGATACTTCTTCGATCCTTCGTTCACGAGCGCGTATTTCATGCAGCGCGACAGCGTCGCCGTGAACGTGGGCGGGACGTGGAAGTTCTTCGATCTCGCCAATCCCTTCATCGAGGATGGGATGCTCGCCTGGCAGGAAGAGTGCGTGCAAGCTCTCATTGGCGACCCCGACGAACCGAAGTTCGTGCAGACTCCGATTTCGCCGGCAAGCCGGACGCGCAAGAAGCGGAGCGGACGATTCGAACTGCTTGAGGACGGCACGCTGAAGGGCACGTTCGAGGTCGTCCTGACGGGCCACGAAGGCGCGGGCCGGAAGTATGCGCTGGCCCGCAAGACAGAGGCCGAGTGGGAGGAGGAGATCAAGGATCTGATCAAAGCGCGCTTCGATCTTGCCGAAGTCTCCGAAGTGAAGGTGTTGAACGTGAAAGATGTGGCGAAGCCATTCACCTATCGCTGCGCCATTTCGATCCCAGGGTATGCGCAGCGAACAGGACGGCGTATCTTCATCGCCCCGTCTTTCTTCGAACGGAACTCGCAGCCGCTGTTCCGGACGAGCGAGCGAAGATTCCCGATCGCGTTCAACCATGGGTGGAGCGAAGTGGACAGCGTGAGGATTCTACTTCCCGCAGGCTACGACCTTGACAATGCCGACGCTCCGAATCCGATCGCGATGGGCAAGGTCGGCGGCCAAATGACGAAGATTTCGGTGGAGATGGATGGCGGCAGGAAGTTCCTGGTGGTGGAGCGCACGCTCACGTTCGGCGACGGCGGTGCGTTGCTCTTCCCGGTGGAGGCGTATCCGAGCCTGAAGCAGGTGTTCGAGCTGATCAGCAAGAACGACGATCACGTTATCACGCTGAAGTCCTTGGAGGCTTCGAGCGGAGGCGTTCAATGAGGAATGTTCTCCTGCTTGTGATAGCTGCGGCTTCCCTGATGGGCGCGCCGAAAGCCCCGGCCTGGGTAAATGCGCTGCTGAACTCCCCGGCAACGAAGTTCGATGGAAAGGTTGGCGCGCACGTCCTGCTGCAAGAGCATCGGGTAACGATAGACGGCCTGGGCAAAGCCTTCCTCCGCGTGAGATCCGCCGCGCGGATCCTCAACAATGGCGGACGCGGCAGGGCAAGCGCTCGCATGCTCTATCGCAAGGACTCGGGCAAGGTGAAGGATTTGAACGCCTGGCTGATTACGCCTTCCGGCACGGTGAAGGAGTACGGCAAGAAGGAAGCAATCGATATCGCCCTCGCCGAAAACGATGTCTATAGCGAGGGCCGCGCGCGTGCGATTATCGCGGGCGCCGAGGCGATTGCAGGTTCGCTCTTCGCGTACGAAGGAGAAAGCGAAGAAAGCTCCATCTTTACCCAAAGGGAGTGGCGCTTCCAGGATGACGAGCCGGCGCTCCTCTCCCGATTCGTCTTGGAACTTCCACCGGGCTGGCGCGCGGAAAGCAAGACGTACAATCATCCAACGATCGAGCCCAAGGTGTCCGGCTCCACGTTCACCTGGGAACTTGAGAACCTTCCGCCCATCGTATTGGAAGGGGCGGGGCCGGGGATTGAAGGGCTGGCGCCACGGGTTGCAATCAGCTATTACCCACCGGCGGGCGCGCAGGCGGATGCCGTTTCCTTCTCCACGTGGCCGGAGGTGAGCGCGTGGCTGAGCGCGTTGAACGACCCACAAGCCGTCGCCGACGCCACGCTTCGCGCGAAAGTGAAGGATCTCACGGAGGCCGCGCGCACGGAGCGCGAAAAGGTGGAGGCGCTGGGGCGCTTCGTCCAGGGCATCAAGTATGTGTCCATCCAAATGGGAATCAGCCGGGGCGGCGGCTACCGGCCGCACACCGCATCCGAAGTGCTCACAAAGCTCTATGGCGATTGCAAGGATAAGGCCAACTTACTCCGAACGATGCTGCGCGAAGCAGGTATTGAAGCGTATCCCGTGGCGGTCTTCGCGGGTGACCCCACGTATGTTCGAAAGGACTGGCCCTCTCCCCATCAATTCAACCATGCCATTGTGGCCATTCGCGTTTCAGACGATTATCAGGCGCCAGCCGTAGCAGGGCACCCGGATATTGGACGCATTCTCTACTTCGATCCCACGGACGAATACACCCCGATCGGATTGCTACCTGCCCATGAGCAAGGCAGCTTTGCATTGCTGGTGCATCCAACAAAGGGAGATCTGGTGGCCGTTCCGCGCGCGCAGCCAGAGGCCAATCACTTGGAGCGCACGATCAAAGCGTCCTTGAACGACGATGGGAGCCTGACGGCGGTGGTTACGGAGAAGTGCACGGGAGAGAGCGCATCGGCTAACCGGCGGATTCTCCGCGGCGCGAACGAAGCCGAATACCGGAAGGTGATTGAACGTTGGATCGCCCGAGGCGTTCCGGGCTCGCAGGTAGAGAAGATCGAGACCTCCGACGACACCGGGGAATTTCAGCTCGACGTGGAGTTGACAGCGCCCAGCTACGGACAGATCATGAACGCCCGCCTTTGGATGTTCAAACCGGCGCTCGTCGAACGTCGCGGGTGGTACGGCTTGCGCGAGGAGAAACGAACGCAGCCCTTCCTGTTGGATCCCGATTCTTATTCGGAGTCTGTCGAGGTAACCCTTCCGAATCAGTTTCGCGTAGACGAGCTTCCGGAATCCGTGGAGTTGAATAGCGCGCATGGGACTTTCCGGACGAGTTGGGAACATTCGAACGGCACATTGCTCTTCCGAAGAAGCTTCCGGACAAATGGGGGCGAAATCGCACCGGAAGATTACGCCGAACTGCGCAAGTTTCTGCGCACGGTGGAGACCGCCGCTGATTCCGCCGTCGTCTTACAGAAGCAATGAGGACGGGTAATTCGCCGTCTTTCGATTGCTACCGTCGCACCGGCATTGCTTGCCACCACTGCGCCGGTTTCGGCTGCGCCGCCATGGCGTCTCGCTGTGGATTGAACGTCTCGTGCATCGCGCGGGCGTAGCGGCTTCGCCGGTGGGAGCGCGGATGGGCCGGGAGTGGATTCACGGTGGGAGTTCGATTCTCTGTCCCCACTAATCAATGGGGTTATTTTTTCTCTATTGAATCTGGACAAGTCGCTATACAATCAAAACCGCGAATTTCCCCTCTGGCAGATTCGCGAGTAAGGTTGTGGCGCCACGAGGTTCTAGAAAGCGCAAGAAATCGAGGAGTTCGAATGCGTACAAAATCCCCATTTCGCCGCGTCAGTTTGACGCTGACCGGCTTGTTCGCCCTGTTCGGAAGCCTGCTGCTCTATGCGCAGGCGGGGGGCGAGGCGCCCGGCCAGATTTCTGGCGGCGGGCCGGCATTCCATTATTTTTCTTTCATGGACGATCCGGTGTTCACGGCGGGGGAGCGGACCGCGTTGTGGTTTGCCTTGGGTATCGCGTTTCTGGCGCTGTTGTATGCGGCGATGCTGGTGCGGCAGGTGCTTCATGCCGATAAGGGCACGGCGAAGATGCAAGCAATCGCCGCGGCGGTGCGGGAAGGGGCGGACGCCTACCTGCGGCGGCAGTTGAAAGTGGTTGCGGTGATGATTCTGGCCCTGGTGGCCGTGCTGTTTTATAGCAAGTACGCGGCGGGCGGACATAACGCGATTCATTACGCCTTCGGACGCTCCTGGGCGTTTCTGATGGGGGCGATCTTCAGCGGTCTCGTGGGGTTGGTGGGGATGCGGATGGCGACAACCGGAAACCTCCGGGTAGCGGCTGCGGCGGCGAAGGTGGGCTTCGGCAGGGCGCTGATGCTGGGCTACCGCTCCGGCACGATCACGGGCATGCTGACAGACGGGCTCGGCCTGATGGGTGGGACGCTCATCTTCATGGCATACGGCGAACATGCGTATGAGGCGCTGCTGGGATTCGGGTTTGGGGGAACGCTGCTGGCGCTCTTCATGCGCGTGGGAGGCGGCATCTATACGAAGGCCGCCGATGTGGGCGCGGACCTGGTGGGCAAGGTGGAGAAAGATATCCCCGAGGACGACCCGCGCAACGCGGCGACCATCGCCGACAATGTGGGCGACAACGTGGGCGATTGCGCGGGCATGGCGGCGGACATCTTCGAGAGCTACGAAGTGACCATCGTGGCCGCGATGATTCTGGGCTGGGCCAGCTTCGGCCACAAGGGCGTCATCTTCCCAATTCTCGTGCGGGCAATTGGGGTGATCGGCTCCATCATCAGCACGTACACCGTACGGGCAGGCGATAAGGGAGACGTGGGCGAGGCGATGAAGCAGATCAATAAGGGCTTCCTGATCGGCTCTTTCCTCAGCGTGATCGGGTTCCTGAGCCTGGGCTACTTCTACCTTCGCTTCGACACGAGCAACGCCAGCGCGTATGTACTTTCGAGTGTGAATTCGTTGCCGGCATGGGCGAACTTCGGCATCGAAGGGCTCGACATGCGGCCGGCGATCACCTGCTTTATCGGCATCCTGCTTTGCATTGCGCTGAACCGCATCACGGAGTATTTCACGGGAACGGAGTTCGCGCCGGTTCGCGGGATAAAGCGGAATTGCGACACGGGGCACGGCACCACGATTATCGAGGGCTTCGCGGTGGGCTACGAATCCGCCACATGGACCGCAATTGCTTTGTGCGCCGCGATCTTCGGCTCCGTTCTGGTTTATTCCACGACGATGCAGGAGGTGAACCCGATCTTCATCGCGTACGGCGTGGCCATGTGTGGCATCGGCATGCTGACCCTGACGGGCAACACGGTTTCAATGGACGTGTTCGGACCCATCGCGGACAACGCGAACGGTATCGCGGAGATGGGCTTTGAAGAGAAGGATTTTGCGAGCCCAGCAAAGATGAAGGAAGCGCGGCAGACGCTGGCCGATCTCGACGCGGTGGGCAACACGACAAAGGCGGTAACGAAAGGAGTCGCGATCGGGAGCGCGGTGATCGCGGCAGTTTCGCTCTATGCGTCGTTCGTGACGGTGATCGGGTCCGGGGGCGGCGGGGAGGATCAGGCGCTGCCGCTGGCGGTGTACAATCGCGTGGCGGCGCTGCTCACGATTGCGAATCCGAACCTGCTGATCGGCATGCTGATCGGCGGATCGATTCCGTTCATGTTCAGTTCGATGCTGATTCGAGCCGTGGGCCGGGCGGCGTATCTGATCGTGAATGAGTGCCGGATTCAGTTCCGCGACAAAGAGATTTGGGCCGGAACGAAGAAGCCGGATTATGCCAAGGTGGTGGACATCTGCACGGGCGAAGCGCAGAAGGAGTTGGTGGGCCCGGCGATTCTTGGTGTGGTCTCGCCCGTCCTGGTGGGATATTTCCTCGGCCCGATCGGACTGGCTGGCTTTCTGGGCGGGGCGATCGTCGCAGGCCAACTTCTCGCTTCCTTCATGTGCAACGCGGGGGGCGCGTGGGACAACGCGAAGAAGATGGTGGAAGACGAGCCGCGCGACCTCGAAGCCAACACCGGCAAGGGCAGCGAGAAACACAAGGCCAGCGTCACGGGAGACACGGTGGGCGACCCGCTGAAGGATACCGCCGGACCGGCGATCAACCCGCTTCTCAAGGTGATGAACATGGTGGCGGTGCTCTCCGTACCCCTCATGCTGTCCTTTGATCCGGCGATTGTCTCGACGGTGAATCAGGCAGCGGCGGACAATCATTACGCGCTTGCGAGCCCGCTGCTGTTCGTGGGCTGGGATTTCGGACGCATCGCGATGGTGGCGATCTGCGCCGGGCTGATTGGCTGGGCACTTTGGCAGAGCAAGCGCACAGTGTCGTACTAGACGCCCTGGTACGGCGGAGACTCGCGAGGCCGCTCCGGCGCCGTTTGAACCGGCACGGCGCGGCCTCGATAATGCGTCCCGAAGCGGAATGATGCTGCTTCAGCGTTCGCTTCCCTCTGCCGGATCGCCCACGGCGTGAAACAGATTGTGCAGGAAAGTCATGTTGTCGCACTGGACATAGTGCATCGTGCCGCCCATCCGGGAGAAACTCTTGCAGAAACGAAGGTAGTAGGCGGGGTTGGATTTCGGAGGGTCGCCGTGGGTCCAATCCCAGCCACCGCTAT
>JADYZL010000050.1 GCA_020853155.1 Bryobacterales bacterium | reverse complement strand
GCGGCGATTTGAAGAAGTGCATCCTGCTTCGCCCCAGCGCCACCACCACCTACACTCTCACCGCCAGAGCGGGCGGGAAGACCGAGCACGCCACGGTCACCATTCGCGTGGAGTAGCGCGCCGAACCCGGCCGCCCGCGGGCCATAGCTGCCGGGCCGCTTCGCCGCATTGCGGCCCCTGGCATTTTCACGATAGACTTACCCGGTTTGAGACTTGCTGATCGAATGCGAATCGTGGGGGCTATCCCGTGAACCTGTCCGGCGCCGATTATCTCATCCTGATCCTGTATTTCGCCTTCACCATGGGCATCGGATGGCTCGTCAAGAAGACGGTCTCCAGCTCGGAGGACTTCCTCACGTCCGGCCGCTCCGTTCCGGTCTGGATCACCTCCCTCGCCTTTATTGCCACCAATCTGGGCGCCCAGGAGGTGATCGGCATGTGCGCCTCGGGCGCCAAGTACGGCATCATGACGGCGCACTTCTATTGGATCGGCGCCATCCCGGCCATGGTCTTCGTGGGCATTTTCATGATGCCTTTCTACTGGAGCAGCAAGGCGCGCTCGGTGCCGGAGTATCTGAAGCTGCGCTTCGATGAGAAGACCCGCGGTTTGAACGCGATCACCTTCGCCATCATGACCGTCTTCTCGTCGGGCATCTCGATGTACGCGCTCGGCCTGCTCTTCCAGATGGTTCTCGGCTGGACCTTTGAGCAATCCGTGCTGCTCTCGGCGGCCATCGTCCTCGTTTACACCTATCTCGGCGGGCTCACCAGCGCCATCTACAACGAAGTGCTGCAGTTCTTTCTGATCGTGGTGGGCTTCGCCCCGCTGGCGATTCTCGCGGTGAACAAGGCCGGCGGATGGGAAGGCATGAAGGCGAATCTCGATCCGGCGATGGTCCACTCCTGGAAGTACATGGGCCATGCCTCGGAGAACCCGATGGGGCTTGAGATCATCGGTCTTTCGATGGGCCTCGCCTTCGTGATGAGCTTTGGCTACTGGTGTACGAACTTCCTCGTGGTGCAGCGCGCCATGGCCGCGGACTCCTATGAAGCCGCGCGCAACACGCCGCTCATCGCCGCGTTCCCCAAGATGATGATGCCGTTCATCGTGATCGTGCCAGGCATGGCGGCGGTGGCGCTGGCCGCAAGCCTTTCCGGATACCAGATGCCGGTGGGTCCGGATGGCAACACCAACTACGATCTGGTGCTGACGACGATGATGTCGGAGTTCTACCCGAGCGGCATGCTCGGGATTGGCATCACCGCGCTCCTGGCTTCGTTCATGTCGGGCATGGCCGGCAACGTGACGGCCTTCAACACCGTGTTCACCTACGACATCTATCAGAGCTACATCCGCAAGAATGCCCCGGACTCTCACTACCTGTGGGTGGGGCGGATGACCACCATCGCGGGCACCATCCTGTCGATCGGCGCGGCGTATGTGGCGCGCCAGTACAACAACATCAACGACATTCTGCAACTCGTCTTCAGCTTCGTCAATGCGCCTCTGCTTGCGACCTTCCTTCTCGGCATGTTCTGGAAGCGTACCACGGCGAACGGCGCGTTCTGGGGCTTGCTGCTGGGCACCTTCTCCGCCGCCGCGACGCACGGCCTGACCGTGGCGGAAAACAAGGGCGGCTGGTTGGGCGCGAGCGTCTGGGAGTTCTCTTCGAGCATGGCGCAGAACTTCTGGATCGCCATCGTCGCCTGGACCGTCTGCTTCGTGATGACCATCGCGATCAGCCTCGTTACGTCGCCCAAGACCGATGCGGAGTTGAAAGACCTCGTGATGGGCTTCACCGAACATCCGCCGGAACTCGCGCTCCCCTGGTACCGCCGCCCCGTGGTGCTGGGCGTGATCGTGCTCGTTTGTTGCCTGATCTTCAATGTCTATTTCTGGTAGGAAACCATGAGCGATTTGAGAACACCCGTTGGCATCCTCTTCCTCCTGATGGGGATCATCGTGACCGCGCTGGGGCTGTTCGGCTCACACAACACGGCGCCCCTCACGGACGTGAACGTGAACCTCTACGTGGGTGTCTTCATGCTCTTCTTTGGCGGAGGAATGCTATGGCTCGGGTTGCGGAACGCCTCCTAGAAGAACTGCGAACGATGGGCAACACAGCCCCCGCCCGCGTCTTCCAGGCGCCGGGCCGCGTGAATCTCATCGGCGAACACACAGACTACAACCTGGGCTTCGTGATGCCCATCGCACTCGACCTGGCCTGTACGGCCGCCATCGCCCCACGCGCCGACGGCACTCTGCGCATCGTTTCGCTCAATATGGGAGAAACGCATGAGGTAGCCGCGGCGGACCTCGCGTCCCTATCGCCCCGCAAGCACTGGAGCGATTACGTCATCGGCGCGGCGCGGGAAGTGCTCGCTCTCGGGTTCCCCATCTCGGGGGCCGATGTAGTGCTCGAAAGCACGGTGCCGGTGGGCGCGGGGCTGAGTTCTTCCGCCGCCATCGAAGTGTCGACCGCTCTGGCCTTTCTCGGCGGCCGGAGCCTTGACCGGATGGAACTCGTCAAACTGGCCCGCCGCGCGGAGAACGACTTTGCCGGTATGCCCTGCGGCATCATGGACCAATACATTTCCGTATTCGGCGAAAAGGGGCAGGCGATTCTCATCGATTGCCGGGACCTCGGCTGCGAAGCGGTGCCTCTGCCCTACGACGTGAGCATCGTGGCGGTGAACTCGATGGTGAAGCACGAACTCGGTTCGAGTGCCTATGCCAACCGGGTGCGGGAGTGCGCGGAGGCCGTGGCGGTGTTCGATGGGCGCATTGGCGGTATTGAATCGCTGAGGGACGTGAACGCGGAGCAGTTCACCCATTGGGACGAGTACATCCCGGAAACGCCGCGCCGCCGCGCGCGCCACGTGATCGGAGAGAATGAGCGCGTGCTTGCGTTCCGGGATGCCTGCGAGCGCCATGACAAGCCGGAGATGGGGTCTCTGTTCTACCGTTCCCATAAGAGTATGCGGGACGATTACGAGATCTCCTGTGAGGAGATTGACTTTCTGGTGGAGACGGCCATGGCCCTCGAGGGCTGCCATGGCGCCCGAATGACGGGCGGGGGTTTCGGCGGCTGCACCGTGAACCTCCTGCGCCCCGATGCCGTCGAACGCTTCCGGAGCGCGATGGACGGCGCGTACCGCAAGCGCTTCGGCATTACGCCCGTCTTCTATGAGTGTCACCCGGCCGCGGGCGCGCGGGAACTCGCGATCGCCTGAACCCCGATGGATGGGATTGGATCTTGCCCATGGAATCTCCGCGCCCCGCGCTCCGCTGGTCCTGGCTGCTGCTGATTCCCGTTGCCCTCGCCTTGCTGCTGGTGGGCATCCGGCTCGCGCGCCACAATGTAATGCGCGAAGCCGTGGACGACGCGGATTCGCTACTCACCGAGGTTCTGCTAAGGCCGTTCCTCGCGGTCGGCAAGCTCAGCATCTCGCCGCTCTTCGTCATTGAGGTTTCCCTCTTTCTGCTCGTGCTGGTGCTGATCTCGCGCGCCGTCGATGAGCTGCTGCGCACGCGCGTGCTCTCCCGCACGGCAATGGATGCCGGGCAGCGATACGCCTTCGCGCGTTTCGCGGGCTATGCCGTATTCGTGGTGGGGCTGGTAGTGGGGATCCAATCCACCGGAGTGAACCTCAGCACGCTGACCGTCTTCGGCGGCGCACTGGGAATCGGCATCGGTTTCGGATTGCAGAACCTCGCCAAGAACTTCGTCTCCGGGTTGATTCTGCTTGCGGAGCGGCCCGTGAAGGTGGGGGACCGTGTCGAGGTGGCCGAGCTCAACGGAGATGTGGTGCGCATCGGCGCGCGCTCCACCTGGGTGCGCACGAACGACAACGTCGTCATCATCATTCCGAACTCGCACTTCACGGAAAACCAGGTGACCAACTGGACCGCTTATGAGCGGAAGGTGCGCTTCCATCTACCCGTGGGCGTGGCGTACTCGAGCGATCCGGACCGGGTCCGGGAGATCCTGTTGAACACCGCCGCCACGCATCCCGACGTGCTCAGCGCACCGTCACCCGAGGTGGTTCTGCTTGGCTTTGGCGAGAGCTCGCTCGATTTCGAACTCTGGGTGTGGACGGAGACGAAGGTGCAGTTGCCGCAGATCCTTCGCAGCGATCTCTACTTCCTCATCTTTCGCGCCTTTACGGAACATGGCATTGAGATGCCGTTCCCGCAGCGGGATCTGCACATTCGCTCGAGCGATGTGCCCTGGCCCCCGCCGGGCAAACAGAGCTAGGGAGCCCTCTTGGGCTCCGGCTCCTCGTCGTGCGCGGAATACTGGCTCTGCGGCGGCTTCAGGCGGACGGCGATGGTGCGTGCGCCCTCGTAGATCTCGTGATACTCGCCGTAGGTTTGATAGCCCTTGGCGATCACCTGGATCAGGATTTTGCCCTGCGGGATGGGCGGCACCACAACCTTGCCCTGGTTGGAGGTCCGAAGCTGGTAGGAAGTCATGATTTTCTTACCCAGCTTGACGATGGAACGGCCCTCGACGAAGCGCACCACCACGGAAGCCCTGGCGATGGGCTTATCCTTGAGCGTCATCACATCCACGGTGATGGTCGTCATGTCCGGATCCTCCTCGGCGAGCGCCGGGAACGCCAAGGCAAAAGCGAGGAGGAGAAGCGGCAAAAGACCAATCATGCAGCGCATCGCTTTATTATCGCAAACCACTTGGGCAGCCTTCCTTTCCACGGTTTGTTGGCGGGCAGGCGGAGCCGGGGAGGCAGCGCCGATTGCGGGCCACCCAGCGGTAGAGCGCATCACCAGCCGGGTTTCCCAGAGGGCTCAGCGCAGCACCCGCGAACAGAGCCAAGCCCGCGATGGGCGGGCGCCATCCGGGGGCAAGGAGAGCCGTGAGACCCAGCGCGCCGCCAACGGCACAACTCAACGGCAGCCGGAACACGATCCGCTTGACGGCGCGCCACCCTCCCCATTGCCGGCCGTTCCGGTAGAACACCATTTGCGAGAGATCCCGGCTCTCGGCGAGGCCCAGTTCCCGCGCCTCAGTACTTTGGAGTGGAGCGAAGCGGAGGGAGCGGAACCAATCGAGCGCGCGCACCGCCGCCACGCTGCGCCGGCAGAAGCCGCAGTCGCGGTCAAAAAACACGACGGCTTCGTTTTGAAACACCTCTCCAATCCTCATTCCGGCGCTGCCGTTCGAACAGGTGGCACTCGCGCCCTATCTCCCACATAACGGGGAGCGGCCGCGGACGAGCTTTGGGTTGCGGCCGCTTCCGCCCAGAATGCCTTCCGCAGCCCGGTATCCACTGATGACGGCGCCTTCCATCG
>JADYZL010000049.1 GCA_020853155.1 Bryobacterales bacterium | reverse complement strand
GGCCCATCAGGGTGTAGAGCATCTCAATGGGGTGGATCGCATACCAGGAAAGATCGAGGTGGTGATGCTCTTCAAAGGGACCGGGACCCCAGGCCATTGCGCCGGAGATGCCATCCACCTTCAGGGCAGTGATCATGGGGGCGAAGCGCAAGCTGGAACTCGTCCACCATTTGACGTTCGCCGCTTTCGCGATGCGTGCGATTTCGCGGGCGTCTTCGAGCGTGGCGGCGAGCGGTTTATCGATCCACATCGGTTTGCCGCAGGCGACGATCTCGCGGGCTTCGGCAAGGTGGGGCCGCCCGTCGACGCTGGTGAGCAGGATTCCATCTACCTTGGAGCAGAGGTCCGCAATGCGGGGCACGATTTCGACGCCCCATTTCGAGCGCAGTTCTTCAGTGTACTGATCCACATACTTGGCGCTGGTGGCGTTATCCGGCATGCCGCCCTTGTAGGCGGCGACGATGCGCGCCCCAGGAACATGGTCCGGCGCGGAGGCGTCGTTCAGCATCTTGGCGAAGGCCGTGACATGGGACGTGTCCGTGCCCACCAAGCCTAGGCGCAGATCCGCCCCCATAGCGAACGAACTGACCAGAAGCAGAAGAAAAGCGATTCCAGAGTGTCTCATTCCAATGGCAACCTCACGGGACGTTTCGTGAGCCTCGATTGCTCACTCGCGAAGCAGATCTCATGGGTTTTGACCGTGTCGGCGACGTTGCAGTGCGACTCGCGGCCGGAGCGGATGCAATCCACGAAGTGGTTGATCTGGGCGTCAAAGGGGTGATGCGTCACCGCGCCGCTATCGGGAAGGATGGTGGGGATGGATGCCCATCCCGTTTGGCCCGGCCAGCGATTGCTGAAGAGGCGGTTGTCGCGGATGGTTCCGCCATTGCCCATGAGGACGATGGGGAACGTGTACGGCCCCACGCACTCGAGCGATGTGGTGACCTTGCCGGTTGTACCGTCTTCGAATTGAACGAGCGTGACGCTGTTGGGCTCATACTCGTAATCGAGTGGGTTACCCTGGCTGAAGTTGCCCAGGCCGAAGACCTCCACGGCCTCCTTGCCCACGAACCAGCGCAGGGCATCGACGGCATGGCAGCCTCCAGTAAGCAGCGCCGTTCCGCCAAATTCGCGGGTGCTCACCCATGGGTAGAGGCCAAAGCTCTTGTCGATGCCGTGGAGATAATCGACCTCCGCGTGGAAAAGGCTGCCGATGAGCCCGTCGGCGATCATGGAGCGAATCATTTCAAAGAGAGGATTCCAGCGAAGCACGAAGCCGACCACGCTGCGGACGTCATGCTCGCGCACGGCGGCGTCCAGTTTCTTCAAGCCAGGGAGATCGAGGGCGACAGGCTTCTCGACAATCATGTGCTTGCCCGCCTGAGCGCAGGCAATTCCCTGCTCCACGTGCAGATGATGCGGCGTGCAGATGGATACGGCGTCAATGCCATCGGCTTGCAGCAAGGCATCGAGGCTGGTGAAGGCCCTGCAATTCTCAAGGCCGAACTGGCTCGCCTTGGCGGCGGCTTTGGCCGCATCCCGGCTGAGGATGGCGCGGATCTCGACATGCGGATTGCGCCGGTAGGCCCCGATGTGGCCGTTCGAGACATCCCCTGTGCCGAGAATCGCGATTCCGAGCTTCCGATCCATTCTGTTCTCCTTCCGCACCGGCTACTCCGGGGTACCTATTATTTCAAGCGAGAGATCGACGACGGCATCGACGATCGCCTTGAGGAAGTGCTCCCCCTTGTCGGCTGTAGCGATTGTCGGGTCGCCATAGCCGCCATTCCGCGTGAATTCCCGGAAGGGGCGCGCAGTGGCGACGGGGGCGGCTTTGAGCATTTCATGCCCGAAGAAGTGCGATGGGGAATAGTCTCCGTCGCGTTCCGCGCGGCCCATCCGGACGAGGTCCGGGCGGATGCGCAACAGGATGGAGGTTTCGAGTTCGCAGGCGTGGCCCATTCCGCCGAGATCCGATTCACGGAGTTCTGAAAGCGCTTGCGCGGCTAAGGACCAGTAACTCGCGCCGGCAACGGCCATTTCCGGGAGGGTCTCAAGCATCTGCTGGATCGCCACCACCATCGCCGCATGATTCCCGCCGTGGCTGTTGATCAGCAGCAGTTTCCGGAAGCCATGCCGGGAAACACTTCTCGCGAGATCCTCGATGGTCGCAAGCATCGTCGTGTGGCGAATCGAAAGAGATCCCGCAAAGCCGAGGTGGTGCGCGCTGCAGCCGACCGCGACCGACGGCAGCACCAGCAGCGTCTCCGGCAACCGCCGCTCCGCCCGGCGGAGGATTTCGTTTCCGATCAACCGGTCCGTGGCTAGCGGCAAATGCAGGCTGTGCTGTTCGGTGGCCGCCAGAACACAAACCGGCAGAATGCTGCCGCGATCCAGCGCTTCGATTTCCGGCCAGGTGAGTTCATCGAGAATCATGTTCCCTGCCCTCTTTCGGGAGGAGCGGCGAGCATCTCCACCTCCACCAGAATGCCGCCCCAGAGGACGGCCTGGATCGCGGTGCGCGCGGGGAAGGGATCGCGGAAGTACTCGCGGTAAACGGTATTGAAGCGATCCCACTCGGCCATGTCCTTGAGGTAGACCGTTACCTTGAACACGTCCGTGAAATCCGCGCCGGCGGCGTTCAGTTGACGCTGGCAGTTCTCGAGCGTCAGCCGCGTCTGCTCCTCAATGGTTACGCCGACGATGCGGCCCTCGGCGTCAATCGGCCCCTGCCCGCTGATGGCGGCCAGCGTGCCCGCGCTCACCGAGAGAACGGGGGAATAGGGACCCGCGGTCTTGTGCTGGCTCGATGGGGGGCGTGTGATGCGTCTGCCACCGGTGGATGGGGAACTCATGCAACTTCCTCCGTGCTCCAGGAAGACACCCGGTAATGGGTGAGGGCGTCCCGGTCCAATTCCACGCCCAAGCCGGGGCCTTGGGGTAGTGCCGCATGGCCGTTTTCGATACGGAGCGGCGCGGTGAGAAGATCGTGCTCCCGAACGAGCCTGCCGAAGATATCGGCCGGGAGCGTCGCGCAGCGGCCGGCGGCGCTCTTGTGAATGTAGGCGGCTTCCAGGATGCCCAGATCCACTTCGCTGCCGTGCCAGTAAGGGATTCCGTGCAGGTCGGCGAGCTGGAATAGGCGCTGACACGGCCAGATGCCGCCGTTGAAGTTGAAGTAATCGCACGCATTCTCGCGGATGGCGGCGATGGCGTCCTGAGGCATTTGGCCCATCTCGCGGTAAGGCAGAGAGACGTGAACGGCGACGGGAATGGAGGTTCTGGCGCGTAGCGCGCGAAAGGCGGGAAGATCCCAGCGGGGGACGGGATCTTCGAGGCAGAGCACGTTGCCGATTGGCTCAAGCTGCCGGGCGCGCACCGCTGCGTCCGGCAAGGTTTCGAAGCGCTCGTTGGGGTCCAGGATGATCTTCATGGCGGGCCCGCAGGCATCGCGAATTCCGGAGCACCATTCGACAACCGGATCCTGGAGATCGCACTTGAATTTGATGCAATCGAATCCGCGGCTTTGGCCCTCGCGCGCTTTGCGGACGGCATCGGCCACCGTCCGGTGCCCGGTCCAGTAGCCGCAGCGGACCTGAGTGCGGTACGCACCGCCGAGCTGCATATAGAGCGGGATGCCCGCGGTTTTCGAGTAGGCGTCCGCGAGGGCGCACTAAAAGCCGTCGTACCAGCGGCCCGGCGGCAGGGGCAGGTCCTGAAGATTCAGACTGGAGAGAGACGAGCCGAGAAGGCGCATGGCGGTGGCGCGCAGGGCGGGCTGCGGGGCATCGCGATAGAACTCGCCGAGGCCGGTAACGCCGTTGGCGAGGTAAATCTGAAT
>JADYZL010000048.1 GCA_020853155.1 Bryobacterales bacterium | reverse complement strand
GAAAGTTCAGATGAAGCGCTACCTGCCGGGAGTCCTCCTTTGTGCAGCACTGGCAATCGGCTCATCGCTCATTATCCATGCCATTGCTACGCCCGAAGCGGGAGCAAATCGTGTGGAAGGTTCGGTTTACGCGGAGAGCCAGTCTAAGACGCCTCCGAGTTTCACCTTCGCGCCCATGCTGAAGCAGGCGCGCAAGTCGGTGGTCAACGTCCTCGTGGAGAAAGTGGATAAAGTGCCCGCCCGCATGGAACGAATGCCGTTCCCCTTCTTTGATCCGTTCGGCCAGGGCGAGGGCCGGCAGCAAGATCCTGACGACGATGGCACCCGCCGCAGCCGCGGTGCTGGTTCCGGCGTGGTCGTGAGCGCGGAAGGGTATATCCTCACGAACAACCACGTCGTGGAAGATTCCGACGAAGTGACCGTCACCTTCTCCAATGGCCGCACGGAGAAAGCGAAAGTTGTCGGCACGGACCCGCCCACTGACCTCGCTGTGTTGAAGGTGGAACCGAAGGGGCTGGATCTCGAACCCATTCAGTTTGCCGATTCGGATTCCGTCGAAGTTGGCGATCTCGCGTTCGCCATCGGGAACCCGCTTGGCATCGGCCAGACGGTGACCATGGGGATCGTGAGCGCCACCGGGCGTACCATGGGCATCATCCGTACCGGTGAAAAAAGTGGGGCCCCGCAGGCCGGCTACGAGGACTTCATCCAGACCGACGCCGCCATCAACCGCGGCAATTCCGGCGGTGCGCTCATCACGGTCGACGGTCGGCTGATGGGCATCAATTCGGCCATCATCTCGCAGAGTGGCGGTAATGAGGGGATTGGCTTCGCCATCCCAATGAACATGGCCCGCTTTGTGATGGACCAATTGATTTCGAACGGGAAGGTGCAGAGAGCCATGATCGGCGCACTCCTCTCCGAAGTGGACGCCACGATGGCCAAGGCGCTTGGGATGGATCGTCCCTATGGCGCGATGGTGAATGAAGTGGTTGAAGGGAAGCCCGCGGCCATCGCAGGCATGAAAGCCGGAGATGTCATCACGAAGATCAACGGAACGGAAATGCGTGACAGCATGCAGACCCGGAACTTGATCTCGATGATGAAGCCCGGCACGAAAGTGGACATCACCGTGATTCGGAACGGCAAGCCGGTTACGATCCCGGTCACGCTCACCGGGCTCGATCAGCAGATCGCCGCGGAGTCCGTGGAAAGCACGTCGGAGAGCGGTCTCGACGGGGTTACCGTGTCTGAGATTCCCGGCGACATGCGCTCGCAACTGCGCATGGATGCCGACATCAAGGGCGTGGTCGTCACCCGCGTATCGCCTTCGAGCAAAGCGGCCGCCGGTGGTATCCGCCCGCGCGACGTCATCGTCGCCATTGACCGCCAGCCGGTAACGAGCGTCGGCGATTTCCAGCGGCTCATGAAGGGCGCGCAGAAAGACGCCATCTTCGTGCAGGTAAAGCGCTACGTGCAAGGGCGCGGATGGAGCAACTTCTTCTTTGGAATTGAGCGTTAGCCCGCCGCATTCCGCCCCCTGATCCCACCAATGGGCCGCCTTTCCTGGGCGGCCCATTTTTTGTCTCACTGTCCCCCCGCGCTATACTCCGAGTTTGGGAGGGGAAATCCCTCCAAGGAGTCGAAATGTCCGAAAAACAGCAGTTACGCAGCTACACGATCACCCAGGGAAGAGACCGTGCACCGGCACGTAGCTACCTCAAAGGAATTGGCTTTACCGACGAGGATCTCAGGAAGCCCATCATCGGAATCGCCAACACCTGGATCGGCACCATGCCGTGTAACTACAACCTGCGGGAACTCGCCGTGTACGTTGCCCAGGGTGTGCGCGCCGCGGGGGGAACGCCCATGGAGTTCAATACCATCGCCATCAGCGACGGCATCACCATGGGCACCGAAGGCATGAAAACCTCGCTCATCAGCCGCGAAGTCATCGCGGATTCCATTGAACTCGTGGGGCGCGGCCACATGTTCGATGGTGTGATCGCCCTCGTCGCCTGCGACAAGACCATCCCTGGCGCGGCGCTCGGCCTCATCCGTCTGAACGTGCCTGGCGTCCTGCTCTATGGAGGCTCCATCCTCCCTGGAAAGTACAAGGGCATCGATGTCACCATTCAGGATGTCTTTGAAGCCGTGGGCGCCCACGCGGCAGGCAAGATCAGTGACCAGGAATTGCTCGACCTCGAGAATTGCGCCTCCCCCGGCGCGGGCGCTTGTGGCGGCCAATACACCGCGAACACCATGGCCACGGTGATGGAGATCATCGGTCTCTCCCCGCTCGGCACAGCCGCCGTGCCGCAAGTCGATCCCCGCAAGAACGACGTTTCCCGCTATTGCGGCGAGGTCATCGTGGATGCCGTCAAGCGGGACCTGAAGCCCCGTGACATCCTCACCAAGACCGCCTTCCGCAATGCCATCGCCTCCGTGGCAGCCAGCGGCGGTTCCACGAACGCGGTCTTGCATCTTCTCGCCATGGCGCGCGAAGCCCACGTGGATCTGAAGATCGATGAGTTCAACGAGATCAACGACAGAACCCCGCTCCTATGCGACCTCAAGCCGGCGGGGCATTTCGTCGCGCCGGATGTCGATAAAGCAGGCGGCATCCCCGTAATCGCGAAGCGCCTCGTCGATGGCGGTTACGCCGACGGTTCGGCGATCACCATCACCGGCCAGACCCTAGGCGAGGAAGCGGCCAAGGCCGTCGAGACCTCGGGTCAGCAAGTCATTCACGCCCTCGATAACCCGATCAAGAAGTCCGGAGGCCTCGTGATTTTGAAGGGAAATCTCGCGCCGGAAGGCTCCGTCATTAAGGTGACCGGGATCAATAAGACCATCCATCGCGGCCCCGCGCGCGTCTTTGGCCGGGAGGAAGCGGCCATGCAAGCGGTAACCGCCGGCCAGATCAAGGCCGATGACGTCGTCGTGATTCGCTACGAAGGCCCCGTCGGCGGTCCCGGAATGCGCGAGATGCTGGGCGTCACCAGCGCCATCGCCGGGGCTGGCTTGGGCGAATCCGTGGCCATGGTCACCGACGGCCGTTTCAGCGGGGCCACCCGTGGCTTCATGATCGGCCACGTCGCGCCGGAAGCCGCCAAGGGCGGGCCGATCGCTCTCGTTCACGACGGCGACATCATCGAACTCGACCTGGTGAACAAGACCATCACGCTTGAAGTGCCGGAAGCCGAACTGGAGCGGCGCAAGGCGGAGTGGAAGAAGCCCAAACCGCACTATACCGAGGGCGTCTTCGCCAAGTATTGCGCCCTGGTTTCGTCCGCTGCCGAGGGGGCCATCACCTTCGCCCCGAAACTCGATTAGCCAACCCCAAGGCGCCCGGATCCCGGCGCGGATTCCGGCCCAACGCCCTGTGCCGTAAAAGGAGGGGAGCGCATCTCAAAGTGCCCTCCCCTCCACCTCTTCCCTGCCGCCAGTTCCCTCTTCGCGCCCGGCGCGATATACTGCCCGCGATCATGCTCACGCGCCGCGCCCTTCTGCAAGCCGCCGCCGCATTCCAGCGGCGCCCCAATGTTGTCTTCGTGTTTGGAGATCAGTGGCGCGCGCAAGCGTTCGGCTACCGGGGCGACCCGAATGCTCACACTCCCCACATCGATAAGCTCGCGAAGGAGTCCTTCCACTTCCCGAACGCGGTTTCGGGCCTTCCCGTGTGCAGCCCTTACCGCGCTTCGCTCATGACGGGGCAATACGCCGCCACCCATGGTTTGACCGTGAACGACGTGGAGCTTCGCCCTAACGGACCCACCTTGGGCGAAAGCTTTCGCAAGGGCGGCTACGCCACGGCCTATATCGGCAAATGGCACATTCACGGGAGCCCGGACGGCAAGTTTGGCCGCCGCCTGGCCCCGGTCCCGCCAGCCTCCCGCTTCGGGTTCGACTACTGGCGCGTCTGCGAGTGTACCCACGACT
>JADYZL010000047.1 GCA_020853155.1 Bryobacterales bacterium | reverse complement strand
TGCGCGGAAATGACAAGCTGGCGGAGCGTGGCCAGGCTGCTATCCGCGTGCGCCACCACCATATCGGTACGCGGGGTCATCACTTCGCGCGCGGTCTTGTCGCCGAACTCGACGACGGACCGGATCAGCTTGCGATCCTCCTCTTCGATGATGCCTTCTTCCTCACCGGCTTCCATGAACGCTTCGAGGTGCTCCTCCTGGGTTTGGGCATCGCCGTTTTCTTCGAGAGGCCTGCCGATCTGCGCGAGCGACTCGATAAAACCGAGCAGAAACTCGATGGGGCGCATCAACCATACTACGGCCACCAGCAACGGCAGAAACGGGGTGAGCCAGCGGGCCGAGGTGCGCTGGATCAGCACCGGGGGGATGAGATAGAGAGCGGTGAACATCGCGGCCATTGCCGTGCCCACCGCTTCACTAGCGGCAACCCGGAAATCCGGCTCAGCCGCGAAGGCAAAGATCGTAAGCCCGCTCACCAGCAGGACGAGAGCGATGTGCTTCGCGAGGGAAAAGGCCAGCGCGCCTTGCTCCGCTTTCACCGCGATACGTTCTTCGAGGTGAAGCCGGAAGTATTCGAGAAAGGCGGATTCCCGCAGCCGCAGACGCATCAGTTCCTGGTAGACGCGCTGCATCAGCGAGACCAGCACGATAAAAAAAGTGAGCGGGATGACGATGCCGAGCCAGAGGAGGGTCATGCGCCGGACCTCGCAATCAAACCCGTGGGCAAGCCAAGCCGCTTGCGCCAGCGGGATTCCGCGCGGCGCATCCGGCCCTGGTCGGTTTCGTGGTCGAAGCCCATCAGGTGGAGCAGCCCGTGCAGCATCAGCACGCGGATCTCATCCTCCGTACGGTGGCCGTGCTCCCGTGCTTGCGCGCGAGCGTGGGGCAGGGAAATCGCAAGGTCGCCGAGATAGCCAGGGTCGCCCGCGGCGGGGAACGAGAGCACATCCGTGCTTTCCGCTTTTTGCCGGAAGCGTGCATTGAGTTCGGCGAGTTCCTCGGCCGTGGTGATGAGGCAAACAAAGTCGCGCCCGTGGGCAACGTCCCGCGCTAGCCTCTCCGCGAAAGCCTGAAGAGGGCGGCTGGCGACATCCTGAAAGCGCTTTCGGAAGACGACGCGTTTCGGAGGTTGATCGTCACTCGAATCTGGCATGGTTGCTATGTCGGGCTGCTCCCGTTCCGTTAGTTATGGCCGTCCGCGCGCGGCACTGCCGGGCGGTGGATGCCCACGCGCTAAGGAATCTCCTCCGCAGGCGGTTCATGCAGACGGAGATCCAACTGAGGATTGGCTCGGTTCTGATAGCGGTCATACGCCATGATGATCTTCTGCACCAGAGGGTGCCGCACGACATCCCTCTCGTCAAACTCGACAAAGCCGATGCCTTCGACGCCTTCAAGCACATCAAGTGCGTTCTGCAAGCCCGAAGCGCGGGAGTGCGGCAGATCGGTCTGGGTAAGATCGCCCGTCACCACCATTTTGGAGTTGAAACCCTGGCGGGTGAGCACCATCTTGATCTGTTCCGGGGTGCAGTTTTGCGCTTCATCTAGAATGATGTAGCTATCGTTCAGGGTTCGCCCCCGCATAAAGGCGACCGGCGCAACTTCGATCTCTCCCTTTTCCATCATGCGCTTCACCCGCTCTCCATCGAGCATATCGTGGAGCGCATCGTAGAGGGGGCGCAGGTAGGGGTCGATCTTTTCCTGGAGGGTTCCCGGTAAAAACCCAAGGCGTTCCCCGGCTTCCACCGCGGGCCGGGTAAGGATGATCCGCTTCACGCGCTCGGAGAGCTTGTAATAGACGGCCATCGCCACGGCGAGGTACGTCTTGCCGGTCCCCGCCGGCCCGAGGCCGAAGACGAGATCGTCGCGCTCCAGCGCGGCCATGTAGCGCCACTGGTTCGTCGAACGAGGCCGGATGGATTTCTTGCCGACCGTGCAGCGGTTGGTGACCTCGACGAGTTCCTTGAGGGTGATGGAGGGGTCGCGCTGAATGACCTGGATAAAGCTCTTGAGCTCGTCGGCGCTGAACTGCCGCCCGCCGTGGACAAAATCGGCGTAGTTCTGGATGAAGCGGCGGGCGCGCGCCACACGATCGTCGCCGCCGGAGATTCCGATCCCCTCGTCGCCGAGGTGAAGCTCTACGTGGAAACTCTCTTCGAGCAGGTGCAGATTTTCGTCGCGAGTTCCGAATAGCGGCTGGACGCCGCTATCGAGCAGCACGGTTGCCTTCACGTCAGATCCGATGGGGAACGCTCCTTGCATGCGCGGCAGTAGGCGATGGCGGGACGCATCCCTCGAATGCGGAAAGAAGTCTCGCCCAATCGAACAGTTTGAAACCGGGAGTGGCGGGGGACGGCGCCAGGATCGAAGAGAACGCCCGCCGGGAATGATTCGAGTGAGTGGATCTCATGGGGAACTGGTGATTATAGCTCCGCGGAACTCCATCTAAAGCCAAGCGTAACAGAGGCGGCCACGGGCGGACAAGTTCTTTGTCGCCACTCCTCCACGGCGCCAGGGAAGCGAGACCGGCGATGCGACGGCCGGAGTTTCATGCGACCGCGGATGCGCTTGGGGTGCGGGTCTCCGATTCCGCCTCGCTCGCTTTGGGTACCACGGAAAGCTGATCGCCGGCGACGGTACCGGTGGCCAATGCGGTTCCCGCGGGCAATTCCAGCGCCGTGGCAGCCGTGAAACAGAACGCGATGCGGTTCCTGGGGATGGAATGCACCACCTTGCGGACGACCTTCTTGCGGTCGTAGAACACGACATCGATGGCGAATTTCATGCCGAACATGTGGATGGCCTCACACGGCGAGATCAGCAATCCTTCGCCCGCGGGGAATTCCGTCCGCTTCAGCAAGCCCTCGCGCCGCGTCTTGCTGTCGTCGGCGAGCAGCGCCCGATCCGCCAGCACCCTCTCACGAGTTTCGTTCTTCACGACATAGAGTGGCATCGATTCGTCCTTTTCCTTTGAGCAATCGGCCCTAACGGGAGCAGCAATGAGCAACGCTAGAACCGGATGATGCGGAAATCGAAGCTCGTCCACAAGAACAGCAACACAAACCAGGCAAGTGCAATCACCGCACCGTGCGGCAGGCTGAGGCTTTTCGCGCTGCGGATGTCGAGTTCCGGATTCGCCGCGTACGGCGCCTGGAAGTACGAAAGGCTTCGCAGGATATCCATGGATTTGCCGAGCATGATCTTGAACTGGCCTTTGGCGAGCGTAAACAGCACGGCGACCACCCCGCCCAGGATGGAGGCGAAGATGAAGAGGTGAATCCACATTAGGGGGCCGATGAAGGAGGCAATCGCCGCCATCAACTTCGCGTCGCCCGCACCCATCGCACGGAGTAGATACAGCGGGAAGTAAATCAGCAGCGCGAGGAGCATGGCCACGAATGAGAGAAACAGACCCATCCAGCCTCCCAGAATGCCGCTGGCGATGAGCCCGACCGGCAGCGCGCCAAGCGTGAGCCAGTTGGGAATCTTGCGGCTGCGCAAGTCCGTGATTGCGCCCAAAACGCAGAGGATCGTGACGGCGGCGAGCAATATCGAGTGGGGCGTTTCGGGCATGATGGTTTTGTTCGTGATTCCTTCAGAGAATAAGCTTGCGTGGCGGTGCGGGGGCTAATGGCGCATCGGTAGCTCAACCAGTTATATCGTAACCGGCGGAATTAGCAGCAGCACTTCCACTTGAACGGGCTTCCCGTTGCGCGATGCAGGCCGGAAGCGCCATTTGTTGAGCGATGGCTTTAGCATCGGCAGCAGGCTCGCGAAGCGGTTCCCCACCACTTCCAGATCCTGGAATTCGCCCTTGAGGTCGATGAACCCGTGTACCACCACATAGGACGCTTTCGGCATCACCGGGGCGGGCGGACGCACGGTGATGGCGGGGAAGGGAGC
>JADYZL010000046.1 GCA_020853155.1 Bryobacterales bacterium | reverse complement strand
CTATTATCTCTTCGAACAGGCAAGCGAACTCAGCCCGGAAACCTTCGCCCTTTGCGGCCGCTATGGCGTCATTCCCGTGGCCTCCATCAACACCTTCCGCTACACCATGGCGAAGCGTGACGAATGGCAAGGCCCCGTGGAAGACGCCGCCCGCATGAAGGCGCTCGGCGTGCGTCACTTCCAGATTGATTCCCACTACGACAGCCTGTTCTCGCGGAAGTAACCTCGTGCCTGCCAGTCAGGCCAACTCGGCGCGCAGTTGCCGCTCGATCCTCTCGCAATTCAGCATCTTCTCCACCAGATCGAGCGGCGTGTAGAAATAGTGGTTCGACGCCTCATAGCCAATGAGCGATTCGCCCCGCGCAACATGGTATTGCTTCCGGCTTAACTCCCCCTCCTCCCGCGCGATCGCGAGCATCCGCCGCAGGCTCTGCTTTCGGGTCTCTGCGTCTTGCGCCGGAAGTCCGTCCCGCAGCAGATAAAATTCCACCTGGTTCGCGGTGCTCTCGAAATGATGCAGGCACGTTCGCGCGATGGCGAGTTCCCGCTGCGCCGATGCCCGCTTCACCGCGGACGCCCGCCGTGCCGCCGCCTCCAGTTTTTCGAGCCCCACGCGCCACTTCGCCGCCAGCACGCGAAACTGGGAACGAACGGTATCGGGCGGATACGCCCCACTCCAGCGCTTGTACGCATCGTACGGGAAGAGGATCATTCCCGGTTCGAGCCCGGTCGGCGTCATCCGCAAAAGATTCGCCGGTCCGTGCTGCGTGGGAATCACATAGACGGCGATGCCATAGGGATACTCCCGGAACGCTTCGCCGAAGGCCGTCCAACCCGCGATGGCATCCTCCGCCGCGTCGGGCCCGTAGATCCGCTCCGCCTCCCCTCGCATCAACTCCTCATCGTTCTCGCGCGGCTCGATGCCATAGGAGGCGGCGGCATGGAGATTCGGCGAAGGGTAGCCGCCACACGTCCAGGAAGCCATCACGCCATCCACGCCCGCCCCCGCAAGCCCCCGGCAGTGTTCAAGAATCAGCGGAAGCACCGGAATCCAGGGCACTGCAGCAATCTCCCACGTGTTGTTGAACTGCGTCTTCGCGAATGTGCGCAGCCCGTGTTGCTTGCCGAGCGCCCACGTTCTTCGCGCCCGCGGCCCCGGTCCCGGAACCGAGATTGAGTATTCGCCCACCTCCGTTCGCACGCCTCCCCGTTCCACGGGCTGGGACCACTCGCTGATGCTCATCAACGCCGTATCCTTTGACAACTTCGGAATCAGCCCTTCCGCGAGCGGCCGGCCCCAGCCCCAATCCCAACTGACTATCTCCGCCGTCTTGCTCTTCTCCCGGACGCCATCGCGAAACGCCGTAATCAATTCCGCGATCGTCTCCGCGCCGCTGCGCTTTGAGCAGCGCGGACAATCCGCGGCCACCGGGTTCTTATCTCCCCACGCCCCACCGTGCGAAAAGCAGTTCGTGTGGTTCTCCGACATCGTGATGGAAAACACGCCCCCGAGTCCGGGTGTCTGCCCAAAGACATGGCTCAGCGAGGCGCGCAGCCAGTCCCGAACCGCTTCCGTCGAGGTACACATCGAGTAGAGATCCTGGAACTTGCTCCCGCGGATCCCTGCCCGCGACTGGAAGAACGCGGCCGGCATCGCTCGCGGCTCGTTCAGATAGAGATAGATCTTCAACCCGAACTTGTCCGCGCGCGCCACCAGCTTCCGCAGATTCGCAAGCCGCGTCTCGCAGCCCTCGCCGAACTCCGGGAATGCGGTGCTCGGCGCCAGATTATTCAGCACCGCCTGAATCCACACGCCGCCCATGCCCGCCATCGCCGCGCGTTCCAGATAGCCATCCGGCAAGCCCGCGGCATCGCCCTCCATCAGCGGGTCTCCATAGAGCGCGAAGTACGAATAGCAATATCGTGGCGACCAAACCTCCCGCCCGCGCGGTTCGCCTATCCGAAGGAAGGGGGCCTCGCGCCGTTCCATCTGCCGCTCCAGCTCATAGACCGCCCGTTGCAGGCTCGATGCATCTTGCGCCAAGACCTCGATCCCGTCCATTCCGATCCCCGCGCGCCATCCCGCGTTCGTTCCATCGATTCGCAGCCGGATCTGTCCCGGCCCCGCCCCCGTCTTCGCCCGCATCCGGTGCTCCAGAAACCATCGCAGATGCGCCGCCGCCGCGGCAGCCTCGCCATCTCCCTCAATGGTCCAGCCCTCCCCAATCTCCACTTCTTCCGCCGTAGGCCGAAGACCTGCCGTGCGGAGCAGCCCCGCCGGGCGGCGCTCAAACTCCTCTACAAACGCGAATCGCTCTTCCCCCGGCTCCTGCAACCGCTTGCCGAACCACTGCGTAAGCAACCCACGAATCTCCCCCGCCCGCCGCGCTTCCTCCGGCGAAGGCATGCGATACCGCAGCGGCTCACAGCGCGGTTTCACCCGTCCCAGCTTCACATCCAGAAAGTCGTCTTCCTTCAACGTGAACCGGTACCGGGCTGGGGTCCACCCAAGCAATTCGACAATCTGCTCTTCAGGTAGCAAGTGCCAATTCTGCCGGATCACCGTAATGTAGATCCGCTTCAGTTGGTCTTCGCTCAGCGTCCGCTTCGCGGGCAACCCCATCGAAGCGCCCAACTCGCGAATTTGCGCGGGTGTACCGGCCACCACCGCAGCCATCCTCTCCAGATTCGCCAGTTCCCAATTGCGCCACACGAACTGATGGAGCCGGCTCGGAAAATGCTCCTCCGCCAGCGCCTCGACTTGCCCGAATTCTTGCGCCTCCAGCCCACCGCCACCGGCATACAATCCCAGAAGCCCCGCATTCGCAGCCTGCAGGAACCTTCGACGATCCATCCATTCCGGCTTCAACAGTCTCTCCTCCCGCTCATGCCGCAGCCCGGCTGCTGCCAGTCTTTCACATCCCCTCAGGCCGCGCATTTCCAGCAGCGGAAGCGAAATTGGAACCTGACGTTCCCGCGCCCCGCCCACCGCTCACGCTAGAATCGAGATCGATGGATTCCAACGCCAACCACTCCGATCTCCGCCTGATTACCGTAGATCCCGGCCATTTCCACGCAGCCCTCCTGCAGAAACAACAACTGCCGGGTGTGGCCTCCGAAGCCAATGTATACGCCCCGCTGGGGCCGGACCTGCTCGCCCATCTTGATCGCGTTTCCCGCTTCAACGCACGCACGGAAAACCCCACCAACTGGAAGCTGCGCGTCTACGCAGGCGAGGACTTTCTCGAAAAGATGATCGCGGAAGTGCCTGGGAACGTCGCCGTGTTCTCCGGCCGCAATGCAAAGAAACTCGATCTCATCGAAGCCGCGGTGGACGCGGGGCTCCACGTGCTTGCCGATAAGCCGCTCATCCTCGAACGAGCACAGCACCCGAAGCTTCGCGGCGTTCTCGAGACCGCCCGCCGCCGTAATCTGGTCGTCGCCGATGCAATGACGCAGCGATTCGAAATCACTTGCCAACTCGTGCGGCTCCTCGTCAACGACCCCGCGATTTTCGGTGAGCGCGTCGCCGGTTCGCCCGAAGACCCCGCCGTCCGCATGGAGAGCATTCATTACCTCATCAAGCGTGTGGCGGGAGTCCCTAATCTCCGTCCGTTGTGGTTCTTCGACACCACCGAACAAGGCGAGGGGCTCACCGATGTTGGCACGCATCTCGTGGACCAAGTGCAATGGATCCTCATGCCGGATCGGGAACTCAACCTCGCTGCCGATGTCTCCGTCCTGCAAGCCACCCGATGGCCCACCGTGCTCACGGTCGATCAACTGCGCCAGGTCACCGGCCTGCCGCTCGACAACCCCGCGCAGCCGCAAGCGCTGGACTACTTCTGCAACAACTCCGTTCGCTATACCCTCGGCGGCGTCCATATTTCGCTCGATATCCGCTGGGATGTCGAACCGCCCGCCGGCGTGCCCGATACGGAATACATCCTCTTCCGCGGCAGCCGCGCGCGCATCGAGATCCGGCAGGAGAAAGAGGTGAACTGGCGCCCGGAGGTCCACGCGCTTCCCGCAACTCCGGCGGATCGGGCGGCTCTGCGTCAAGCGCTTGAGAATCGCATCGCCGCTCTGCAATCCACCTTCGAAGGGCTCGCCATACATGAATGCGGCGAAGGGTTCCGCCTCGACATTCCCGCCCGCTACCGCATCGGCCACGAAGCGCACTTTTCAAGACTCGCGAACGCCTTCCTCGAAACGGTGCGAGACCCGGCCACCGAGCCCGCTTGGGAGCATTCGTACCTGCTCGCGAAATACTTCGTCACCACCGAAGGCGTTGCGTTCGCGCGGCGCGAGCTATAGCTTCAGTGCTTCCGCTTCCGGCTGTGCCTCCCCAGGATACGTGACGGTCGTCCCGTTCACCTTGGCCCACGGCGTCATCCGATGAAGCTGTGTCCCGGTGAGGCTGGTGATCTCCCGCGCTTCAATCCCGCGGGCAAGCAGCGCGTCCGCGATAAGCGAACGATGGCATCGCCACGGCACGGCTTCCGCGCACATGATCGCCACGGGCTCCTCCTTGGCCAACGCAATCAGTTCCTGCAGATGCTCCTCGAATTCCGGCGTCTGCATGTAGTCCGCGAACCCCCGGAAACTGGCGTTGCGCCAGCCCGTGTTGATCGAGTTCGCATGCTTGGGCCGGAACCCTCCCAGCCCCCTTAGGTACGTGTAATGCAGCCGTGCCGCGTGCAACGCGCGCGACAACTCATCCCGGTTGAATTGCGGATTGTGCCGGGAGCGTGGCACCGTGCGCACATCCACCAGCCGTTTCACCCCATGCGCCTTCAGCAGGTGAAGGAATTCCTCGATCGGCCGCGTGGAGTGGCCAACCGTGAAAATCACCGGCGCCCCCGCCGCCCCGCCGCCTGCGGCGTCGCCTGTTTCCGTGTCAACCATATCGGTAAGACAGCGCCGCGGAGGCCTTCGTTTTCCAAGCTGGCGTAGAAGGTCTCATCGCTTCCGCCCCGCCTTCCCTTCTCCCGCCGCCTTCACGTCCACATTCCGTGCGCCGCGCGGCCAGTCAAAGGCCAACACGCCTTCCGCGCTCGCTTTCACGGCACGCCCGTTCACGCGGTATTCTCCGCCGCGCCGGGCATCCATCACCAGACACCGCTTCGCGCCGCTGCCCCGTAACTGCACGCCATCAAGCGCGTCCCCATCCCGCGAAAACACCACCACGGTCTCGCCCACCCGCGCAGCATCCGTCCCGTCGCCCGCCTCCCAATTCTCCACGGCAGGCAGCGTGCGCGCATCTCCGGTCAGCCTCGGCAGCAACACATTCAGAAATTGCGTGCGCTCCCCCGGAACGGTTGGCTCCAATTCCGTCCTCCACACACCAGGTTGTTTCGAATCAGTGGCGCGCGGCGGCGCAGCGGATTCGAGATTCACCCCATTGAAGCCATTTGCCTGGTCCCCATCCTTCTCGACGTAACCCCGATAGTGCGGCCCGCCCACTTTGAGAAACCGCGCGGCCTTGGGAAGAACGGCGACCTGCGTCAGCCTGCCGCGCTCGTGCGTCGTCACCATGCGCCGGTCGTTACTTTCGAGAATTCCGTCCTCCGCGCTATCTCCCGCCATCAAACGCTCATGCGGGCTCTCCGGCTTCGAGAAGCCGTGCAGTAGAAACTTTGGCAGGTACGCGGGGTTCGTCGTCTCCACCCGGTCATGCACCACAAACGCCTCTTCCTTCCGCAAATACAGGAACTGCCGGGTTACCTTCCGCACCTTGGCCGCGCTCCCCGGCTCCGCGTACCGCGTGGAATTGTATGCCGCCGTCAGGTCCGTCGCGATGAAATCGAAATCGCCCGGCGCACTTGCAAACGCGGTAATATCCGCCCGCTCCAGGTGCGGTCCATTCGCGAGTTGAAACTTGTAGTGCGCCACGGAATCCGCGCTGAACCCCGTGGGGCTGATGACGCGCTGCCCGCCCGAGAGCGAATCCCATTCCCCCTTCGACAGTTGCCGCACGCGCGCCGAACTTTCCCCGGGGGCGAGAATGAGCAGGCAATTCGAAGCTACGGATTGCACGGCATAGCCGAGCCGGTAAACTCCCGTATAGCTGTTCCCGTTGTAGACGCCCGTTAACCCCGTAAGTTCCCCGCCGCGCTGTATGCTGAAGGTCCCCGCGTCGTAATGATCGTGGTGCGCCAGCAGGTCGCCCGCCTTGAAGCTGGCGTAGAGTTCGTCGCGGTCGCCCCAATCCCCGCGGAAGAACGCCACGCCCAGCGAATCCCGCCCGAAAAGCATCGATTGCGGCAAATGAGTCCGCAACCACAATTCCGGCTTCGCGGGGTCATACCCTGTGTCTGGCCGCGCGGAGGGGTCGTACGAAAGCGCGACATACCAACTCAAGCCGCGCCCGGCATACGGATTGGGGGAGCGCAGGCGGAAGTAATCGCCCCCGGCCATGAGGGAAGGGTCCCGCGTAAGTTTCGCGGCGTAGTCCATGCTCATTTCCCAATAGCCGATCGTGCCGAGCTTCCCGCTGTAGCCGGCATCGCCGTAAGGTTCGAACGTCCCGGCAGGCGTGTATTGGTACAAGGTCCAAAGGCCGATCTTGCGCATCACGGAGCGGATGCCGATTCCGGCCAGTTGCTCCCGTCCGGTCGCGCTCAGAAAACAATCGGCGGCCATCAAAAATGGCGCCGCCCGGTTATGAATCCAATAGCTCGGGCCTTCCGGCCAGCCTTCCGAAAAATCGTAGGCGCGCAGCCCTTCCGCATAGTGCGCGGCCGCCCGCTGCAAATTCGCGTCTCCTCCTGGGCGATCACCGATGGCAAGCGCCGCCATCATCGCCCCATTCGCCGCCTGGCTCCGTCCGTGCCACATCGCCATCCAGTTGTCGTCCAGATGAGCCAGTTCAGACACCAGCCGTTCCTGAATGCGGGCGGCCGCTGCCTCCCGCATCGCACCCGTGAACAGCGGATGGTCGTAAAGCCAGTCCCAAGCCATCGCGAACGCCCAGATATCGGAATACTCCCCCGGCCCACTCTTCGAGATCGGCGCGCTCATCAGCAGATTGATCGCACCTTGTGCGTAGCGGTCCTCCCTCGTCACCACCCAGAAGGCAGCCAGTCCTGCCGGGTTCTTCATGCGGTCGGCCCCGCTCAACGCCTTGTCGAAAATCTTACGAAACTCCGGGTCCTGGGCATACTGCGCCCGCATCTCCGCAAAGGTGCGGCCTGGCGCGGTAGATCCCTCCGGCTTAAACACCAACCGGGGATGCCGCGATAGCACGGTGACGGTCTCTACCGGGGCCGGTGGCAAATAGGTGGCCCGCGCAGGCTGGTTTGCTTGCGCGTGAGCCGCCCGCGCGCTGATCAAGGCGGCTAACCCGATCACTGCTGCAATTCCGAACCGGTTCATCCGCTTCATCTGCATTTCCTCCGTGAACGAGAACTTCCCGCATTTCACCTGGAATCCCGTTTCTGGGCCTTCGGGATTCGCCACCGGCGAGTGTTGCCCGGCTCACACCGGGAGCCCACTCCGGTCCGTCGCGGCTGCCATCTTTCACCCCCGTCGCGAACGCTTCCGCATCCCTCACGGAAATTTTCGGAAAATTCAACGCCGCGCTATTGACTGAGAATTCAAATGGTGATTGAATCAGCCGTAAGATAAATTAACAAACTAACCTGACATGCGCAATTCCACCGATAAGCAGATGATTGGCCGTATCGGCTACTCTGCCATGCGCAGGTTGAATGGGGCTTTCTTG
>JADYZL010000045.1 GCA_020853155.1 Bryobacterales bacterium | reverse complement strand
TCGCTGATGGAGATGGCGGTGCGGCAATTCGACTTTTCCACCGCGCCCGTGGCCGACAGCCACTTCGCCGTGCCGGCGAGCTACAAGCAGGTGGATAGCGAGATGAAGAAGCTGCTCAAGTAGCTGCATTCGGGTTGGAGAAGAAGAAGGGCCACGTGGGGCAGTTGCCCTCCGTGGCCCTTCGTTCGCTTGTGCGATCGCGTTTAGGATTTGGCGATATCGACGTTCATTTCCGCCCAGGTGGTGACGCGCTTCTCATAGATCGCCTGGCGGCCCATGATGGCGGTGAGCGCGCCGGAGCAGCCGACGGCGAGATCGGCCGGGGACTTGCCTCCGTTGCGGATGGCATCAAAAAAGCGTTGCTGGTGCGCGGTTTCGGTGTTCTTGATGCCTTCGTTGAGCTTCACGGGCTGGGCATTCCGGCCGTTGGGGTAATACATGCCGCTCATCAATTCGACCGCGCCCTTCTCGCCGTAGACGTTGATGTACTGCCCGCCGCCCGGCATCTTGGAGGGGTGGAAGAAGACCTGGGTGTAACTCAGCTTCACGCCGCCGGGGTAATCGTAGGTGAGCGAGTAGCCATCCATCGTATTGCGTCCCGGCGGCTCGTTGATATAGAGGAGGTTGCCGCCAAAGCCGGCCGCGCGGGCGGGGTATTCGCCGATGGCCCAGTTGCAGACATCGAGATTGTGGACGCTCATTTCGACAAGTACGTCGCCGGAGCGCCAGTTGTAAAAGAACCAATCCGCGGAAGAGCCGTTGTGATCGAGATCCTCGGAGGCGTGGCGCTGCGCCTTGACCATGACGATTTTTCCGAGGTTGCCTTCATGCACCCAATCCATCGTCTTGCGCAGGGTCGCTTCCGAGCGCATCTGCTGGCCGATGCAGACGACCTTGCCGTAATTCTTCCCGGCGTTGTAGAGCCAGCCGATTTCGTCCGCATGGATGCCTGCCGGTTTCTCGCAATAGATGTGCTTATTCGCGTCCATGGCGGTGAGGGCCATGGCAACGTGCAGGTCGCACGGGGTATCGATGAAAACGACGTCGAGATCGGGCTGGATCAGCAGTTCGCGCCAATCGGTATAGGTCTTCGGCTTTGAAGCCGCGGCGACGGTGGCGGCGGCATCCAGGCGGTCCGGCTTGATGTCGCAAAGGGCGGTGATCTGAATTCCGGGAAGATCCTTGATGGACTTCATCACGTATCCGCCGCGATTTCCGAGACCGATGAAGCCGGTGTTCAGCCTGCTGTTCGCCGACTGCGCCGTCACCTTGGGGCTTAGGGCAAGCGAACTCGCGGCGAGCCCGCTCATCAGGAAGTGCCTTCGATTCATTCCGTATTCTCCTTCGGGAACATCGTATCGAAGTTCGGGGTGGAGGGCGCGATGGTCTTGCCCGGCGGGGCGCGGCGGGTTCGGCGTGAGCGGGGCTAGCTGGGGGTTCCGGGCACTAGCCGCCCCAGTATTCTTCGTGGTCCCGTTTCTTATCCGGCTTGGGAGTGAAGACCCAGACGATGAAGATCAGAACCAGAACCCAGACGGCCGTGCCGGCGACGATGCCATAGGCATTGGGAAGATCCGCGCCATCGGAGATCACCCAGCCGAAAGGCTTCATCAGGGGATACAGGGGGCGGAACATGTAGCGGAGCGGGAGAGTGAAATACTCGGCGAACAAGTCGATGAGCGCCGGCATATTGCGGGAGCGCATGTCATAGAGCCACACGGCGGCGATCACGTAGAAGGCCACGACGGTGGTGATGTTGGAGTTTGTCTGTTTTGGCAGCCTCACGCGTTCCACTCCCGCCGGCCCAGATAGCGCCGGAGCCACTGGATAGAAGATAACGAAGCCCGCGCCCCCTTGCAAGAGAATTTATTGGCGCCAGGGAATTCATCGGCGGGAGAAAACTTGCGTCTCACGTCAAATTATTCTGGAGCCGGAAGATGGGCCGCAGCGCGGGATAGATGGCCCGGTACACTTCGAAGAGCCCCCGGTAAAGGTGCGATTCGTGGGGGCGCGGCACCATGGCGGATTCGACGGTGATCGCTTCGCGGCAGACGGCCTCCACGGAATCGAATTCGCCCGTGCCGACCAGGCTCAGCAGCGCCGCGCCGTAGGCGGAGCCTTCCTGCGTGGCGAGCACGTTGATCTTTTTCTCAAAAGCGTCGGCCAGCATCTGCCGCCAGAACGCGCTTCTCGCGCCGCCGCCGGAGGCGGTGACTACGTGGGCATCAACACCGAGCGACTCGACGATTTCGAGGCAATCCTGAAGGCTGAAGGTGACGCCTTCAAGCACGGAGCGAACGAGATCGGCGCGGGTGTGCCTGGCGGTGAGGCCGATCCAGCCGCCGCGCGCACCGGCATCGAGGTGCGGCGTGCGCTCTCCCATCAGGTAAGGAAGCCAGATGAGGCCCTGGGACCCGGCGGCGGCGAGGCTGGCTTCGGCGGTGAGGCTATCGTAATCCGCGCCCGGCGCGAGTTGATTGCGGAACCATTGCAGGCTGAGCCCCGCGCCTTGGGTGACGCCCATCACGTGCCACTTGCCGGGGACGGCGTGGCAAAAGGTGTGGACGCGGCCCTGGGGGTCGTAGGCAACGCGGTCCATGTGCGCGAAGACCACGCCCGAAGTGCCGATGGTGCAGGAGACGGCGCCCGGAACCACCGTGCCGTTGCCGACGGCGCTGGCTGCCTGATCTCCCGCGCCCGCAACCACAGGAGTGCCTTCCTTGAGCCCGGTGAGCGCGGCGGCGGATTTGGAGACCTTGCCGGCGGGATCGATGCATTCCATGGACGGCGGCAGAAGGCCGGTATCGATCTCGAGCTCTTCGCAAAGCTCCTTCGACCAGCGGCGATGCACGACGTCAAAGAGGGCCGTACCCGAGGCGTCCGCGACATCCATGGCAAGCTCGCCCGTGAGCATGAAGCGCACGTAGTCTTTCGGCAGAAGGAGCTTGCGGGCTTTCTCGTAGTTGGCGGGTTCGTGCTCCCGTACCCACAACAGCTTGGGGAGGGTGAAGCCGGTGAGGACCGGGTTGGCGATCCACTCCAGGATACGTTTTTCGCCGACTTTGCGGTTGATCCGGTCCACTTGCGGCTGGCTGCGCTGGTCGCACCAGATGAGCGAGGGCCGAATGACCCGGTTGGTCTTGTCGAGCAGCACGAGGCCGTGCATCTGGCCGCTGAAGCCGACGCCCTTGACCTCCGAACCGTCGAGGTTCGCTTCCGCGAGCACGCCCCGGATGGCCTTCTGAGCAGCCTCCCACCAATCCTCCGGACGTTGTTCCGCCCAGAAGGGCTTCTCCATCCGGATCTCCTCGTGCGGCGCCGTGAAGCTCGCCAGAAGCTTTCCCTTTGCGTCGACCAGCAGGGCGCGCGTGCCACCCGTACCTACGTCAATTCCCATCCAGGCCATGATGAGGATCCGCCTTTGCTCAAAAGAAAGAAGTCTCTTCCAGGCTATCGCTTAAACGGGTTTCGCGCCCGAAATTGCCAGATACGCGGCTCCGATCAATCCGGCGTGGCCGCCCAATTCGGCGGGGGCGATCCGGTTGGCGTCACCGCAATAGCGGAAATTGAAGGAGCGCCGCCGCGCTTCCTGGATCATGCGGGGCGCGAAGTGCGGCCAGGCGGGCAGGACGCCGCCGGCCAGCAAGTAACGCGGCACGTTGAAAATCTGGGAGAGCGCCGCGATGGCGATTCCCAGCGCGTCGCCCATGCGGTCAAAGACCATCAGCGCCTTCTCATCGCCGCGATCGGCGAGGGTGTTGAGGTCCTTGGCGGTGAGATGCTGGTCTGGAAAGAGCATCGCCCCCATGGCTTCGAGCGCGGTGGCGGAGGCGTGCTTTTCGAGACAGCCGACATTACCGCAGCCGCAGGGGTTGCCGGCCGCGTTCACGGTGATGTGGCCGATCTCCGCGCCCATTCCCTTCATGCCGTGCCAGATCTTTCCGTTGAGGATGATGCCGCCGCCCACGCCCGTGCCGAGGGTGAGAAGCACGAGATCGTTCACGTCGCGGCCCGCCCCTTTCCACTTTTCACCCAGGGCGGCGGCGTTGGCGTCGTTCTCGAGAATCACCGGCGCATCGACGAGTTCGCTGAGCAGATCCCGCATGGGGAAGTTTTTCATGCTGGGCAGGTTCGGGGAATCCGTGATGAGGCCCTTATCCATGAGGATGAAGCCGGGCACGCCGACGCCGATGCCGAGAAGCCGGGCTCGGCCGTGCTTGTCGCGCAATTGCTTGATCGCCGTGGCCATGGCTTCGAGCACGGCGTCGTTGCCGCGCTGGCCGTTCGTCGGGGCGTCGAGAAGCTCAATGACTTCGCCGTCTTCGCTCACCGCGGCCGCGCGCAGGTTCGTTCCGCCGAGATCCACACCGATTGCGTAATGCTGCATCCCGCCGCAATGATAGCAAATCCGGATGGCGGCCCCAGGAGGAAGCGGGAGGGCGGGAAGGATCGGCGCGGGCGTTGCAGCGGAGGGGCTTTCGCGCGACGCTCCCCAGGAAATGGCCGGGAAACGGCGCATGATATCCTGAAGAGAATTCAGTAACTTAAGCCCGCCCCGGAATATGCTCTCGTGAAAATTGGTTTTGTCAGCTTAGGGTGTCCCAAGAATCTGGTGGATACGGAAGTGATGATGGGCGATTTGCTCGCCCATGGACATGAACTCACGGCCGCGCCCGAGGATGCGGATGTGATCGTGGTGAACACGTGCAGCTTCATCGACCCGGCGAAGGAAGAATCGGTGAACACGATTCTCGAAATGGCGGAGTTCAAGAAGACGGGTAAGGCGCAGAGGCTCGTGGTGGCAGGCTGCCTGGTGGAACGCTACCGCGACGATATCCGCACGATGCTGCCCGAAGTGGATGCGGTGCTCGGGACCAATGAACTCGAAAAGATCGCGCCGCTTTGCGAGGGGATCGAACCCAAGGAAGCGGCGGCCGCGCCGTATCTCTATCATGATTTGACGCCGCGCGTGTTCACCACTCCACGGCATTCCGCCTACGTGAAGGTGATCGAGGGCTGCGACCATCCATGCACGTTTTGCGTGATTCCGCAGTATCGCGGCAGTTTCCGTAGCCGGCGCTTTGAGAGCGTGGTGAGCGAAGTGACGCGGATGTTCGCGCAGGGCGTTCGCGAAGTGAACCTGATCGGACAGGATACGACGAGTTACGGCGGCGATCTCGGGATGAAGAACGGCCTGGCGCAATTACTCGCGCGGCTAGCCGCTATCCCCACGTCGCAGGAAGCCTGGGTGCGGTTCCTCTACGCGTACCCGAACCGGGTGACGACGGAACTGCTCGAAACGATCGCGGCTCACGAGAAGCTTTGTAAGTACATCGATATCCCCTTGCAGCACGCAAGCGCCGCCGTGCTGAAGCGAATGAAGCGCGGTTCGAATGGCGATCTCTTCCTAAAGTTGCTGGAGCGGATGCGCAAGACGATTCCGGGAGTGACCATCCGGACGAGCATGATCGTGGGCTTCCCCGGCGAGACCGACGCCGATTTCGAAGAACTGTGTCAGTTCGTCGAAGCGGCGCAAGTGGACAACTTGGGCGTGTTCCGCTATTCCGACGAGGACACCGCGAAGAGCTACCACCTCGATGGCAAGGTGGATAGCCGGACGATTTACAACCGGCAGCGGCGTCTGATGGCATTGCAGCGGAAGATCTCGGCCCGGCGCAATAGGCGCATGATCGGCGAAGAACTGCGGGTGCTGGTAGAAGGGCCTTCGGCGGAGACGGAACTGCTCTGGGAAGGCCGCTCGATGGGGCAGGCCCCGGAGATCGACGGCGTAGTCTATCTGAACGACTTTAACGAGACGGAAGTGCGGCCGGGGCAGATTCGCCTGGTGCGGATCACCGAGGCGCACGATTACGACCTGGTGGGCGAGGTGATTGACCAACCGGGTAAGCAGCATGTTCCGGAGCAGCAGGTGATGTTCAACATTCTGCCCTCGAATGGAGCAGGCTCGAAGAGCAGCATGAGCCAGCGGTTGAAATCGGGCGTCCAGACGCCCGCGAAGGCGGGTGCGCAATGAGCGAGCGAAGAAGCATCCCCTGCCCGATCTGCAAAAAGCCCGTGTACGAGGGCGGCGAGGATTTTCCCTTTTGCAGCGCCCGCTGCCGGTTGATCGATTTGGGCAAATGGTCCAGCGAGGAATACCGCATTTCCGAAGCGGTCGATATTTCCGGGGAACTGG
>JADYZL010000044.1 GCA_020853155.1 Bryobacterales bacterium | reverse complement strand
AATCCCTGCTCCTCGATCCATGATGAAGCAAACGCGGCACTTCCTGTTGGCAACGAATCCATGGAGGCACCGCAGCCCCAAAGCATACGGCCTCGAAAACGGTTAGCTTCGCACTCGAGTGGTGCGGATGTCCTAGGGTTCGTGGCGCGGAAAAAGAAGCAAGTTTTGGCGGAGCACAAAAGCGGGCACAATGAAAAAGCCGGGCCACTCGGCCCGGCGTCAAATGTCATGTAAGCGACTGACCCTATGTGGGTTAGTGGTGAGCGCGGAAGGAATCGAACCTTCAACCTACTGATTAAGAGTCAGTTGCTCTGCCAATTGAGCTACGCGCCCACAACTTTTTCAGTGTAGCGCAGGTGGCGCGGCTGTTGCAGAGGAAATCGCGGGCGTGAGCCGGGAACTGAGACTGGCGAGGGCAATGGGAGGGGCGATGAGGGAGTTTGCACTCCCCCATCGTCCTGACACCGGACTACTGCTTCTTTAAGCTGTAATTTACATCCACTGTGGTCAGCACTTCCACGGGGTTGCCGTTCAGCAGGGTCGGCGCATAGACCCACTGGCTCACCGCTTCCACAGAGGATTCCGTGAGCCGTTTGTCCGGGCTTTCCTCCACCGTCGTCTCCTTCACGAGGCCTTCCTTATCGATGCGCACCTTCAGTCGCACCAAACCCGAGACGCCCTCCGCTTTGGCATCGGCGGGGTATTTGGGGTTCACTTGCTTGATCAGCTTCGCCTTCTGCAAATCCCCCGAGACGCGGATGTGACCGGGAGGTTCCTTCTGTGGCGCGGCTGTGAGCGGCCGGGACGCCACCGTAACGGACGCCACCGGGACGGCTGCTTGCGTGACCGGTGCTTGCGCGATCAGGGGCGCCGTGGCGGATGAGACCGCGCGCGCCGGCTGGACAGATTCGCGGATCGTGAACGGGTTTCCAGGTGAGCCCGCGCGCAGTTCCCCGGACGCGGGCGATTGGGCGGCACTCATGAACGCGGATAGCGGCAGCACGAACGTCGCCAGTATGCAGGTATAGATTGTCATGTTATTGCTCCTCAGATTTTGCCGGGGTCTTGAGCCATCCAAAATGGCCGCGATGCGTGCTTCCAACTGTGGGCGAGACACCAGGAGGATGGCCGCCGGGATTCTCTCCGGAGCCGCGTTGCGGGCAAACGCAAGCAGATCGGCGGCGTAGTGAGAGGGCAGCGCTCCAGTGGCCAGCACCGCGTCGTCGCAGGCCTGCTCCCGTTCCGCACTGAACATCCGCAGCGCAAACTGGACGACGGGATGGAACCAGTAGAGCGCGCCAGCCACGGAAGCAATCAGCTTCCACAGAACGTCGTTGCGCCGAAGATGCGCCGCTTCATGAAGCAATACCCTTCGCAACTGGCCAGGCTCCCAGCCGGGCGCTCCGGCCGGCAGCACGATGTACGGTTTGGAGAGGCCAACGGCCATAGGCATCGGGGCAAGCGGCGACAGCAGAACCGGAAAGGGGATGCGATCTTGCCACGGCCCCTCCGGCGGTACAAAAGTCCTCGCGTTCCGGAGGTAGCGGCGCACTCGCAGATGGCCCATGGCGAGGCGGAACAATGCGAACGACGCGCCTAATGCCCACACAAGACCGGCCAGCCAAGCGCCGATTCGTAGAAACTCCGAGCTATTGCCGCTGTTTTCGGTTCCAAAGACGGTGACTACGATGTGTTCCCCCGCAAAGCCGAACGTCTGCCGCGCTCCCCCATCGCCGACAGGCAACGGGGCCATGCTCCAAAGCAACGAGAAAGCCGGCAGCGCGAGCAGCGCCAGAAACACGGCGCTCCACGCGGCGTGACGTTCGCTAGCGGAGCTTCGCGGCCACAGCCGCAACAGCAGCGCTCCCAAGCCCACCAACAGAGCCGCTTTCCAGGCACAGGCAACGAGTAACCAGATGGCGGTCATGTTAACGGCCCTCCTTGCGAGCTTCCTCCACCATGGCGGCAATGCGATCCAGTTCTTCAGCGCTCATGGTGGAAGAAGAATCCCCTAACAATGCGGAAATTGCATGTTCCGCCGAGTTGTCGAAGAACGTGTGCAACACATGCCGGAGCGCGGAACGTTTGGCACGCTCGCGGGAAACCGCGGGCAGATAGACGTAGCGCTGGCCATCCTCTTCATGCGTCGCATGACCCTTCTCTTCGAGAATTCGAAGCATCGCTCGAACCGCGGAATAACTCGGCGCCTCGGTGAGCCTATCCTGCACGTCCGATACGGTGGCTCGGCCCTTCCGATAAAGGATGTTCAGGATCTCCCGCTCTCGCCGGGATAACCCGTCGGCTCGGCTCTCCACTCGCTTCGATGCTGTTTTTTTAGCACTCATCCTGCTAAAAATTTAGCACCTTTCAGCGCCCAATGCAATACCCTCTTTCACAGTTCTGCACACGGGGTTCACCACGCATGGACAGCCGGAAATCAGGACACAAATAGGCCAGATTCCATGGCGTGATTTGGCTCCAGTTGCCTACCGTGCAGCGGGCGCTTGGCCGGCCCAATGTGTGGTTAGGATTGTACTGGCTGGAATTCCTGAGCGGTGGCCGCTTGCTGAACCGTGCGAAGTATCGGGTGGATTCTTGTCGCTGGCCGTGCCGGAGATGCGCCAGCCTTCCCGGCTCACTCCGCCGATGGAGGTTGGAACCAGTTGAAGAGGGTGTGCATCGGGTCCGTGATCACCCGGTTGCCGCCCTCGCTTTTCGCTTCCCGCAGATTGCGCTCCGCCCTGCCCAGCCAGGTCGTGATCGAATCGTTGGGCACCAAAAGCGACGTCCCGATGGAGACGCCCACCTGGACGCAATGCGCCCCCAGGTCCAGCGCGGAGCCAGCTACCTGAGCGCGGCATTGGTTGGCCAGCGCGGCAAGATGCTCGGCATGCGTATCGGCGAGGATGGCGTAAAACTGATCGTCTCTCCAGCGACCCAGGAAGTCGTAGGGCCGCAGGCAGGAGATCACCGTTTTCGTCACCGCCTTCAGCACCTGGTCTCCCACGGCGAGACCGAAGCTGCGGTTCACGAGCGTCAATCGATCCACATCGATCATCGCCAGCCCAGGGCGGCGCCCGTAGCGCACGAAAGCCTCATGCGCCTGGTGCAACGCAATCTCCGTGTACTTGCGATTCCCCGCCTCGGTGAGCGGGTCGAGAAACGTGAACCGCTCGTAATCCTTGGCATGCTCCAGCGCGGCCAGTTCCTGCGGGCGTTCCGCGAAAATGTGAATCGTGCCGATGATGCTGCCGGCTTGCCCACGCAACGGAGCCACCCTCAATGAGATCGGCAGCCGGTAGCCTTCCTTGTGATGCAGGAAGAATTCGCCATCCTGCCGTTCCCCCGTCGAGATCACGCTCTTGTTGGGGCAATCCTCTCCACACGAGGAGCAGCCCTGCTGGTTGGAGTGGCAGAACACCCGGTCATGGCAGTTCCGGCCGACCACTTCTTCTTTCTTGTAACCAGTAATCCGTTCCGCGCCTGAGTTCCAGAAGCGGATGCGATCCTTCAGATCGAGCAGGCAAACACCATCGTGGAGTTGTTCGAGCACTTGCGGCAGCAGCGCCGCATCCGCCGCGGCGGCGCTCGGCGCGCCCACCAGGGAGGGAGAAATCATCGGAGTAGGCACGGCGCCGGCTCGCAACTCGCGAGGGACTTCCAGACAAGACGTGCGCTCACCGAGCGGAATCACACGCGCGAGATTGTCCTGGTGGCTCATCGGACGCCTAACGCTTGGCCTTCAGACCTGGCTCTGGATGCATTACTCCGCCTCCAGAATACGTGCCGCTACCAATGCGGCGTTAGGCAAAGAAAAGACGTTTCGTACCGCGAATTGCTCCAGTAGTACTAATGGAACCGCTCCGCGAGTTCCATGTTCTACGGTTTGCGGGAATGGGCTTCCGTGAGGGCCGCTTCCAGTTCCCGCGCGTGCATCCGGACCGTTTGCTCCTCAATCCCCAGCAGCGCGGCGGGTTTGCCCGCAACCACCCGTTCCCCGGAAACCAGCCCACCCTGGTCCGCGAAGTAGAGGCGCAGTTCGCTTTGCTCCGTCGTCACGGCATTGCCGGCGGCGCCGCTGCGGGATTCCTTCTTCTCCTCATACGCGAAGAGCTTGCCCGCGGGGGTGTAGAAGAAGCGGCTGGTAGCGCTGCCATGGCTGCCCATGTTCATTTGCTCATCGATCATCCGGAGTTGACCTCCCTCGTAGTAACCCGTGACGGCGGAGACGGTCTCGCCGAAAGTCCACTCCGTGTTCACGGGGGTCATGGAGGCTTGCTGCGCGGCAATTTGCGCAGCCGAAGTTCGCAATTCCTCGATCTGTCTGGCTCCCGTTGCAGCTCCGGAATCCGCCGTGCGGCTTTCATTCCGGCTGCACGTGCCGAGCAGCAGCGCACCCACGAAAACCAGCGCCAGAAATGGAAAAATCGGCGATTGCGGCCACTTCGATTT
>JADYZL010000043.1 GCA_020853155.1 Bryobacterales bacterium | reverse complement strand
TAGCCGGTCCGAACTGAGCCGCGAGATACTCCACCACCAGGTTCAGTTCGGCTTGGCTGCCGGGCGCGCCCCGGGCCACCATCCCATCGACGGTGCTCTTCCATTGTTCCCGGCTGCGATGCTGGCTGGTGATGACGGCCATGCCGTGGCATTGCCTGCCGCAGAATTGTTCAATGAATTGCACCTGCTCCTTGGGAGTCAGCTTCGCCGGAGCGCTGGCGCTAGCCACCCCAGCTCCCGCCGCGCGGGAGGACGGAGTCTCCGGCGCCGGCGCGATGCGCGTCACGATCGGGGGCTCCGGCGCGCGGCCTTCCTCGCCGAGGACGAACGCGGTGAACGCATCCGAGAGCGGCGCGCCGAACGTGCCGCCCCCACCCCCAGCCATCAGGACGATGTATTGCTTCCCGTCCTTGCCGGCGTAGCTCACGGGAATCGTGTGGCCATTGGCGTCGATGGCGTGCTCCCAGACTAGCGCCCCGGTCTTCGAATCGAACGCGCGGAAGCGGCTATCGTTGGTGGCTGCGATGAAGACGAGCCCTCCCGCGGTGGCAAGGCTGCCTCCGATGTTCACGGCTCCCGTGTTCTTGAAACCTCGCGCTTCGAGCGATTCCACCGCGCCCAGCGGAGTCCTCCACGCAATCTCGCCCGTGTCGGCGTTCACCGCCACCAATTCTCCGAACGGCGGGGCGGAACACGGGATCTTGCTTTCCGGATCCCAGAACCGTGCATACGCGCCGAACTCGGACTTCCGTACATACCGCCCGCCTGGATCCGCATCCGGCTTCCCCTTCACCATGCGGCCGAACTGGCCCACGTTTATGACGTTGGCGAACACAAAGCGCCGCGCGGGGTCGTAGGAAACACCGCCCCAGTTGCCGCCGCCGAGCGTGCTCGGAAACAGCAGCACGTTCCGGTCCACGGGAAAGGGCGTGTAGGGTGGGCTGATCTCGAGTTGATTGCGCTTGAGCAGATCCTCGCAAAACGCCTTATGCTCCGGCGTAAGGTTGTACATCTCGTCCGCGCGGAAGGTATTGCGCGCGAGGGGCGGCGGCTTGACGGGGAAGGGCTGGGTGGGCGAAGTGGCTTCTCCCGGAACATTGCTCGCCGGAACCGGACGTTCTTCCACGCCGAATAGAGGTTCGCCCGTGGCCCGGTCGAACATGAAGAGCAGCCCCATCTTCGTGATCTGGGCGACTGCGGGAATGCGCCGTCCGTCGCGCTCCACCTCGATCAGCGCGGGAGCGGCGGCCACGTCGTAATCCCAAAGGTCGTGGTGAACCAGTTGCTGATACCACCGCAGTTTTCCCGTGGCGGCGTCGAGAGCCACGAGGCTATTGCCGTAAAGGTTGTTTCCCTTCCGGTCCGCGCCATAGAAATCCGCCGTGGGGGAGCCGGTGGGGGCGAACACCAGCCCACGCTCCGCATCCACGGAGAAGAAGCCCCACGTATTCGTGCCGGAGCGGTTCTTCCAGCCGCCGGGCGGCCAGGTTTCGCTTCCGGGTTCGCCCTCGCGGGGCACGGTGTGGAAGGTCCAGACGAGCTTGCCGGTACGGGCATCCCAGGCCCGGATGTCTCCATACGCTCCCGCGCTCGGCGCGCCCTCGCCGTTCGAACCACCCGTGATCACAAGGTCCTTGTAGATCCCCGGTGGCGAGGTCAGAACGATGCGGGCCTGGCCCGTACCGTCACTGATGCCGGCCTTGAGATCGAGAAGGCCGTTGTTCCCGAAACCGCTCGCGGGCTGCCCGGTCGTCACATCAATCGCGATGAGTTGGTCCCGGACCCCGGCAAACACGCGCGGTGGAGTTTGTGCGTCGCCGGGCCAATACGAGAGTCCGCGAATGGCCATCCCCTCGAGCGGGTACTTCCACAGGAGCTTCCCCGTTTCAGGCACAAGCGCATAGATCCCGTTCGGCTGTGTCAGATAGATCGCGCCGTTGGCGATCACCGGAATCGCTTCGGAGCCGGGCGAACCGCTATGGAACTTCCAGGCCACTCGCAAGCGGCCTACATTGGCGGGGGTTATCTCTTGCGCCGGGGAGTAGTGGATGCCCTCGGGATCCCCAACCGCCAATGTGGCCGGAAGCGTCGTTGAGGACCGCTGCGCCTTGCAGCCGAAGAGCGTGAGCGCGATGAGGGAAACCGACAGGAGAGTGAAGCGATGAATGGTCATGCGTGGCAAAGGCCTCATGGGCCGCGTTCGGGAAAGGGCTGCGCGGATGTGTTTCAGCGTATCCGAAACCGGGCGCAAAAATCGAGCACCCCTATCTTGACAAGGAGAGCCTGCCCGCGGAGCCGGGTTGGGATAGCATGGAGACTTCCGGGGTGTTACTTGCCCAAAGAAAGGAATAGGGAACCCATGTCGAAGATCGTGACGGCGATCCTGTTATCCTTGCTCGCGCAGGCCCCGCTCGGAGCGCAGCAAGCCACCATCCAGGAAGAGCGGATGACGTTCAAGACGTATCCCTACGCCGCGCCGGACCCCACGCCGATCATGACCCGCTCCAGCATGTGGACCCGCGGCACGACGCTCTATCCCTACACTTTCTTCGATGAGATGAGCAAGGAGGGCAAGAACCAGGAGTGGAACGTCATTCGCCTCGAGAACGATTACCTCCGCCTGTACATTTCTCCCTCCGATGGCGGAAAGCTGCTCGGCGCGATCGAGAAGAGCACGGGCAAGGATTTTGTCTACTTCAACCATGTCCGCAAGTACCGGAACATCGCGCTTCGCGGCGCCTGGACTTCCGGCGGCATTGAATGGAACTTCGGCGTCGTGGGGCACACGCCCGCAACGGCGTCCCCGGTCGATTACCTCATCCGCAAGAACGCCGATGGCAGCGTCACCTGCGTGGTGGGCGCGCTCGATCTGGCCTCGCGCACCGAGTGGCGCGTCTTCGTGACACTGCCCGCCGACAAGGCCTACTTCGTGACGGACGCGCTCTGGTACAACCCCCAGCCGATCGAGGAATCCTACTACGTGTGGATGAACTCCTCGGAGAAACTAGGCCAGGATCTGGAGTTCATCCTGCCCGGCACGCGCCGCATTGGGCACAATTACGAAGAGGCTTCCTCCCCATGGCCGCTTCTCGCCGATGGCCGCAGCCTGGCGCTCTTCAAGAATCACCGCGAGGAGGATGAAGAGGGAAGCTATTTCGTCCACGGAAAACTTCAGGAGGCCAACGGCGGCTACTGGCACGATTCCAAGTTCGGCTACGGCCACTGGGCGCTGCATGAGGAAGTGCCGGGGC
>JADYZL010000042.1 GCA_020853155.1 Bryobacterales bacterium | reverse complement strand
GCGCGGCGATCTCCGGGCCCGTTAAACCTTCGACGAGGCGCATGATGAGAGTTTCGCGATAGCTCTCCGGAAGATGCTGGATCTCCGCGAGCACCGTCAGGGCTTCGATCTCCCGTCCGTTCTTTGCCCGGTACTCAGGGGCAAGTTCCGTGAAGGCTTTCCGTTTCCGAAGCTGGTCGAGCGCGGTATTGCGGGCGATCGCACAAAGCCATCCACCGAATGCCGCCGGTGACTGTAATCCCATCAGCCGTTCCAATGCGCGGACGAAGACGTCCTGCACCAGGTCCTCCGCTTCCTGATGAGGGAGGTAGGCGAGGGCGATCGCATGCACCATGCGTGCGTACCGATCGTAGAGTTCTCCGAAAGCGGCGCGATTCCCGTCCTTGGCGGAGAGGATCAGCGCCGCTTCTTCGTCGCGGTTCCCAAATAGGTCAGACGCGATTGCCAGATGCGCCACCTTCATTTCGTTCCGAGAAACGCCGCCACTTCGGAGGCAGTTGCCGGTTTCATGGAGAACTTTGCGTTCGCGTGGTCCACGGTCCTTCCAGAGACCTTGACGAGCGTTGAGTTGCCTTGTGGGAATGCCGGATGAGATCCCTCAAGTTTCAACACCCAGGCTCCTCGATCCGGCCAACTCTGAGTGATCGCGTAGGCGCCCGGTGCGGGCAGGGCTACCAATCTTACGGGAATGCTTGTTTGCTTCCCATCGAGGGTGCCTATCGCGGTTGCTCGAATTGTTCCCTTTTCGGCTTGATGACAGCCCACGAGCCGCGCGAGAAGCACAGCATCCGGCGCTCTTTCCAGCGCTTGTTTTGTGGGTAGATCCAGTTCCGTATCGAAGCCGCCGGCGAAGGCCGGAACAGCCAGAAGCAGCACTGCGAGAGTTCTTACGAATCGCATGGTCCAATCTCCATTTTCCTATCCGATTAGTTGGGTCACCCGCTGCAGCACGTGATGATCATGAGACGCCATCCATCGGCAGATTGTTAACCGTGAGCCTTGATTATTCGACAGTGCTAAACCGGCTACCCGTAGGCTTCGTTCCAAACGGGAGCGTCCGCTACGCCGTTCGAAGATCGCCTTGAGGTTAGGCTCCGGTTGCTTCCGGAAGGTTCGCGGTAGTGCGGAAGTTCGGGCATGCGATCGCCGGTCCCCATGTCCCAACGCGATGAGTTCCACTTTTCCGGCATTCTAGCGGCACGGCCTCGGTCGATCTCACCTCAGCCTTCCCGGCGGCGTGCAGCGATTCAACGCCGTGCATCGCGTTCCCGAGGGGCTTGAGCTTTACGAACGAGCACCCCTGCGCTATTCGCAGATTCAACCACGTTCAGTGCCGCCGCCCCAGCCCCCGCCGGAAGAGAGCAAACCGCCGGTCACCAAAATTCGCAAGAATTTCAAATCCCCTCAACCCACTGCCAGCATGCGGTTTATCCGCATGCCTAGCCGTCCGTCTGCACGCGATGGTTCGTTTCGGCGAACCCCACTCGTAGAATCAAACGTGCGGGAGAACTCCGTGTACCGGCAGATTTTGCTATCCACCGGCCCGTCCCGCTCTCGCAAATGCTCTTTGGCAAGAGAATCGATCTATTCCGCGCGGCTCTGCGGGATCGGGAGCAGCGCGAGTTTTGTCCGGGTCCATCCGGACAAACCGGACAAAACTCTGCTATGAGCGGTACGGCTAACTCACGTAAAAGAAACAGGTTGTGACGACGTGCCAGGCCGGATGCAATGGATGAAATTTTTGCAAACCGGCAAGCAAGGCGCCCGGCGGAACTGGGCCTCCGGCTTTGCCCGGCAAACAATTTCCGCCATGCGTAGGCACAAAGGTGGCTGCGCTTCCTTCCGTGCGCCGGTGCTTTTCTCGAAAAGGCAGCCATCGGCCTTGGAAACCACCCGGCATCGCGCCTCCCGTCAGCCCCTTCGCCCAGGCGAATTGGACAGGCCCTCTCTGATCCTGAGACCCTGGAGTTTGGCTCACTCATCGCACACCTTGGAAAATCCGGATTCGGTCGCCTTGCCCTGGAAACTCGCGGCCATCGACATTGACGACACCTTAGTAGACGCAGACCGGACGATTAGCGCCGCCAACCACCGCGCCATTGCGGAGTTGCGCCGGCTCGGGGTCGCCGTTGTTCTGGCATCCGGACGCAGCCATGCGAACATGGCGCCGTTCCATGCCCGGCTCGGTCTCGATACCCCGCTGATTTCCGCAAACGGCGCTCTGGTGCGCGAAGTAACTGGTAAAGTTTGGGCGCAGCACGGAATGCCCGCTCCGCTCGTGCCGGGGCTGATTGAGGAAGGGCGGCGCCGTGGTCTTTCCGTGCTGCTCTATGGCCTCGCCGGTGTCTTCGTTGATCGGCGCACACCGTTCACAGAATACGATCAAAGTCGCAACGACGATATCCAGATCGAAGTGCCGGATCTGTGCGGCGTGCCCGTGGATGGAATCCACAAACTGATCTGGATGGCGGAACCGGAAACGATTACGCGGCTCACACCGGAACTCAGCGAGCGCTTTGAAACGCGGCTCACAGTCACGCACACAGACCCGCCTTATCTCGAATTCATGCCGCCCGGCATCACGAAAGCAACCGGCCTTGCCGATGTAGTGGAGCACTACGGCTTCGACGCCCGGCAGGTTGTCGCGTTCGGCGACGGAAACAACGACGTGACGATGCTGCGATGGGCCGGAGTTGGCATCGCCATGGCGCACGCGAAACCGGCAGCCAAGGCGGTCGCGGATTACGCCGTGCCGGAGGCGCCCGTCAACGAATCGTTGGCACGTGGCATCGAATGGCTCATCGAGCGCAGTCAAAACCGCTGCCGCGAGTGAAGATCGAACCGGGCTGGAGACTTACGAGGGTAAGGGAAGGTGGTGGGCGCGACAGGACTCGAACCTGTGACCTCCTGCGTGTGAAGCAGGCGCTCTAACCAACTGAGCTACGCGCCCCGGAGGGCAGGGCAAACGCCTCGGCGTCAGCCCCAAAAAGTCAGGATAACACGGCGGAATCCCTCTGCGTCGCGAACCGCGAATCTGTCTCTCGCGTGAGGGCGTTCGCGGCCTCCCAACGCCCGTTTTCGCCTATCCCGCGTGCCCGCGCACCCGGCTGTGATGGCGGCTATAAAAGAAATAAACGATCATTCCGAGCGCCAGCCAGCCGAACAGGCGAATCCAGTTGCTGAGGCCAAGGCCGAACATCAGCAGACCGCAACTGAGGATGCCCATGATGGGCACGAACGGAACGAGCGGTGTCCGGAACGGGCGGGGCGTATCGGGATGCGTCTTTCGCATCACCAGCACCCCGATGCAGACGATCACGAAGGCGAGCAGCGTGCCGATGCTCGTCATCTCGCCCACCAGTTGAATCGGAGCGAGAGCGGCGAACAGGCCCACGCCCACGGCGAAGATGGCATTCGTGAGATAGGGCGTCCGGTATTTCGGATGAATTCTGGAGAAGACCCCGGGGAGCAAGCCATCGCGGGACATCGAAAAGAAGACCCGGCTCTGGCCGAGCAGCATCACGAGAATCACCGACGAATAGCCGCAGATGATCGCGATCTTGATGGCCGCATTGAAGCCCGTATACGGGGTGCGGTCCACCGCCGTCGCCACCGGGGCGGCGTTGCCGAGTTCGGCGTAGGGTACGAGGCCGGTCATGACCAGCGCGAACCCAACGTAAAGGATGGTGCAGATGATGAGCGAGCCGATGATGCCGATTGGCATATCGCGCTGTGGATTCTTCGCTTCCTGGGCGGCCGTCGAAACCGCGTCGAAGCCGATGTAGGCAAAGAAGATGATGCCCGCGGCGCGCAGGATGCCAGAGTAGCCAAAATGGCCGAATTCCCCCGTGTTCACCGGAATAAAGGGCTGGTAGTGAACGGGCTGAATGTAGGCGATGCCCGCGCCAATAAAGGCGATCACCACGGCCACCTTGATGACAACGATGATCGAGTTTACCCTGGCGGATTCCTGAATGCCCGTGATCAGCAGCCAGGAGATCACAACGACGATAAAAACAGCCGGTAGATTGACGATGCCATGCACCAGTTCACCATTCGGTAATTGGACCGGCTGCCAGGGCGAGGCCACCAGTTCCGGAGGGAGGTTGATGTTAAACCCATGCAGGAAACTCACCACGTAGGCGGACCAGGATATGGATACCGTTGCCGCGCCGACGGCATATTCGAGCACCAGGTCCCATCCGATAATCCAGGCGATGAACTCGCCCAGTGTGGCATAGGCGTACGTGTAGGCGGAGCCGGCCACTGGGATCATCGTGGAGAACTCGCTGTAGCAAAGACCGGCGAATCCGCAACCAACGGCCGCCAGGATGAAGGAAAGCGTGACGGCGGGGCCCGCGTAGTTCGCGGCGGCGAGGCCGGTGAGTGAAAAAAGTCCCGCGCCGATGATCGCGCCGATTCCCAGCGCCACCAGATTGGAGGCGCTCAAAGTGCGCTTCAGGCTGTGTTCGGATTCCTCCGCCTGCGCTTGCAGGTCAGCGAGCGTCTTCTTGGCAAATAGGGTATCGGGCATGCGTTCTCCTGGGCCCGTGGATTGCGGGAAGTTGGAAGTGCCGCGCGAGGGCAACCGTATGCGGGGGCATGAAGCGTAAAATCCGAATGCAAATCCACCAGAAAGAAACGATAACACAACGGAAACCCGATTGCCTTTTGGCCGATCCGGCGGGCGGCTTCGAGGCCTCTCCGGCTTGGCCGGGGTGGCTTCGCCAATCAGCGGGCCGAGCGGCGTAAGCCGGGGGCGAGCGCGGCCAGCGCGATCGCCGCGCACAGCAGGCAGAACCAATCCCCATAGCGGGTGTAGAGCGTCTTCTCCTCGATGTAGTTGAATTGGGCGGGCATCGCAGCGGCGAAACCCTGGGGCAGGGAATCGACGATCCTCCCGGCGGGGTCTACGTTCACCGTGATGCCGTCGCTCGTGGCGCGCAGAATCCAGCGCCGGTTTTCCGCCGCGCGCATACGCACCAGGTTCAAGTGCTGGCGGCGCGCGGAAAGGTTGCCGAAATAGCCGTCGTAGGAGAGGTTCGCGAGCACTTCCGCACCCGCATCGGGAAACCGGCGGACCAGATGCGGAAAGGCGGATTCATAGCAGATGATGGCGCTCATCTTGTACGCCCGCATCGGGAACACCACCGTGCGGTTGCCCGGCACAAAGTTCCCGGTCTCATTGCTCACCTTGCCTACCCATTCAAAGAAAGGGGGCACGTACTCGCCGAAGGGCACCAGAAAGGTCTTGTCGTAGCGATCGACAAATTCTCCCTGGGGATTGATGAGCACGGCAGAGTTCTTCGGTTCACGCTGGGGCGTATAACCCACCGTGCCGAAGAGGAACCAGACCTTCTGTTCCCTGGCGAACTGGTGCGTTCGTTCGCGGAACTCCGCGTCGGCATAATAGGGCACCGGCGCGGGGAGTTCGGGCCAGATCACCAGCGGCTCCTCGCGCTTGTCGAGCACCCGCAGTCCGGCGGTAGAGAGCGAGAAAATGCGGTTCTGCATCGCGCGGACCTCGTCGTAGGTCCACGAATCGCGGTCGTTCACATTCGGCTGGACGAGCAGCGCCTGATGGCGGCCTTCTTCGTGTTCCGGCATCGCCGGCAGCAGGTAGAGCAGCGGGAACACGAGCATCCAGGCGAGCTGTTTGCGAGGCCGCCGCAGCGCCACCAGAACCAGGGCGGCGCTCATCATCACGAAGGCGAAGGAGAGCCCATATACGCCCACAATCGGCGCTAGGCGCAGGAGCAGGCTCATGTCGATGCCGGCATTGCCAAGCGCTTGCCAGGCAAAGCCCAGGGGGCCGTGCGTGCGCTCAATGGCCACCCACGCCGCAGCCGTGGCGGGAATCGCCCACCAGCGCTGCATCAGGTATCCGGCGGCCAAGCCGAACACCGCCATGTGCAGCGCTTTGATCATCGCGAAAAGCGCCAGGGCCAGCATGCTCAGGCCCAGGTTCAGATCGCCATAGTTGGCAAGCGTGAACTGGATCCAATAGCAAGCGCCCAGCCAATAAACGATGCCGCAGATCCAGCCCAGAAAGAAGCGCGGAATCGCACGTGTCACCACGGTGACGGCATAGAGCAGCGGGGCTAGTGCGAAAGGGGCGAGATAGGTGAGATCGGCATCCGGGAACGTGAGCACCAGCAGCAAGCCGCTGAGCAGCGCCAGGGGTGCGGGCAGCTTCCGCCGCCAGGTGGGGGGAGCCTGCTCCGCGGTCTTCACCCGCGAGCCTCCCGCGCCCGCAGGTTCACGTCATCCGCCATATACGAACTGCGCACGAGCGGTCCGCTGAACACCATCCGGAATCCGAGGCTGAGCCCGAAATCCCGATAGGCGTCAAACTGCTCCGGCGTCACGTATTCGCTCACCGGGCGGTTCCTTCGCGTGGGTTGCAGATACTGGCCGATGGTGGCCACGTCTACATCGTGCGCGCGCAGATCCCGCAGCAATTGCCGGGCTTCTTCCGGGGTCTCTCCAAGGCCCACCATAAAGCCGGATTTCGTGAGCACATCCGGGCGGTGCTCATGCGCGAAGCGGAGCACGTCGAGCGATTGCCGGTAGTCCGCCTGTGGGCGCACCTTCCGGTAGAGGCGGGGCACGGTTTCCATGTTGTGGTTGAAGACGTCCGGGCCTGCATCCAGCACGCGCGCCACGGCCTCCGTATCGCCGCAAAAGTCCGGGGTGAGCACCTCGATCCGGGCACGGGGAAGCGCGCGCCGCACTTCGTGCACCGTCTCGGCGAAGTGCGTGGAGCCGCCGTCCCAGAGGTCGTCGCGGTTGACGCTCGTGATCACCACATAGCGAAGCCCCATGGAAGCGGCCATTTCGGCCACGTTGCGCGGCTCCTGAGGGTCGATGGGCATCTCCGTTTTCGCCGGATTCGCCTTCGGGACGGAGCAGAACGAGCAGCCCCTGGTGCACAGGTTGCCCAGGATCATGAACGTCGCCGTGCCCCGGTGGAAGCACTCATGCAGATTCGGGCATCGCGCCGATTCGCAGACGGTGTGCAAGCGCCGCCCGCGCAGGCCGCGCTTGAGCGAATCCACGGATTCGAAATGGGTAGCTCCCTTGCGCAGCCACGCCGGCAGGCGGGGGGAGCGCGCGGGCGCCTCGTCCTCCGGGAGGAAGCCGGCGGCGGGAGTCAGCGCCGCGGAGAGGGTAATTTGGATGAGGGGTTCGCTCACGATCGGAATCCGGATGCGACCTTCGCGGGCCGCCGTCTCATTCTCCCACAAGGCGCTGCGCTGCGGCCGCGATTCGTCACCGCGAGAGGCCATGGGTAAAATGGAGTGGTCTGTGCCGGCTTCATCCACCTCTGCCTCCTCTACCCCTCCGATTGAGACCTCCACCAGTATTGCCGTGGTTGCGGAGAAGCCCTCCGTTGCCCGGGATCTCGCGCGCGTGCTCGGCGCGACCCAGAAGGGGGATGGGTTCCTGCACGGTGGGGGATACATCGTCACTTGGGCGATCGGCCATTTGGTTGCCCTGGCGCAGCCGCATGAGATGCGCCCGGAATGGAAGGCCTGGCGGCGGAATACCTTGCCGATGATTCCGTCGGAGTGGCCGCTCGTCACCTACGAGAAGACGCGCGACCAGTTTGAGGTAGTCCGGCGGATCATGACCTCGCCGAAAGTGGCGCGCGTGGTATGCGCCACGGACGCCGGGCGCGAGGGAGAGCTGATCTTTCGCTACATTTACGAAGCGGCTGCCTGCGCGAAACCGGTGGACCGGCTGTGGATCTCGTCTCTGACCGCGGATGCAATCAAACAGGGCTTCCGCGACTTGAAGAGCGGGGAAGCGTTCGATGGGCTGGGCAGCGCAGCGCGCGGCCGCAGCCGGGCAGACTGGCTGGTGGGGCTGAATCTCTCACGCGCCTACTCCCTCGCCTACGACGAAGATCTCTCCGTGGGCCGCGTGCAGACGCCCACGCTCGCCATGCTGGTGGAGCGCGAACTTACCGTCCGCGCGTTTGTCGCGGCAGACTACTTCGAAGTGCTTGCGACCTTCTCTCCGAAAGAGGCTGCCGGGACCGGCGATGAAGCGCGCCCGCGGTACCAGGGCACGTGGTTCAAACCGGCGAATGCGGCCATCGAGGGCGATGCGGGCGCAGGGGAGGCGGATGCGCGAAAGCCGGAAGATGGCGATTCGGACCGGAAGGAATCGCTCCAGCAATCCATGCGCATCGCGGATCGCAAGGAGGCGGAGGCGATTGCGGCACGGGCGCTCGAAGGGGAGGCGCGGATCGTCGATATCCAGCGCGAGTCCAAACGGATGGCGCCACCCGGTTTCTACGATCTGACGGAACTCCAGCGGCACGCGAACCGGCTCTATGGCTTTAGCGCGCAGCAGACACTCGACGTGGCGCAGGCGCTTTATGAGCGGCACAAGCTGCTCAGCTACCCCCGCACGGATAGCCGGCACCTTTCGCAGACGGTGGCGGAAGCCTTGCCGAAGGTAGTAGTGGCTATTGCTCCGCGCTATGCGGGAATGGTCGCGGAAGGCTCCGGTGGCAAGCCGCTTGGCAAGCGCTTCGTGGACGATAGCAAGATCACCGATCACCACGCGATCATCCCCACGGCCAGTTCCGCCACGCGCGTCTCGCTGAACGAAGACGAAGCGCGGATCTACGATCTGGTGTGCCGCAGGCTGCTCTCCGCGTGGCACGAGGACTACATTACGGATGTCACCACCGTGATTACGCGCATTACGAATCCCGGTATTGAGGATTTGTACCATGCTAGCGGCACGGCGGTCCGGCAAATGGGCTGGAAGGTGCTCGATATCGTCTTGCGTGGAAGCTCCGAGGCGGGTGGGAAGAAGAAAGCGGGCAAGGCGGAGAAGGCTGGCGCCGCGGATGCCGAGGTGGTAGAGGATACGGGGCAGATGCTGCCGCCCGGTCTCGAGCCGGATCAGGCGCAGGATGTGCTCGGGGCCGAGGCGCTCCGCAAGAAGACGCGCCCGCCGAAGCGTTTCACCGAAGCCACCCTGCTCACAGCGATGCAAACCGCCGGAAAGACGCTCGACGAGAAAGAGCTTTCGGACGCGATGAAGGATACCGGCCTCGGCACGCCGGCCACGCGCGCATCCATCATCGAGACGCTGCTGAAACGGGGGTTTATCGAACGACAGGGGAAGATGCTCGCCGCCACGGATAAGGGCATTCACCTGATCGAAGTAGTTCACGAAGAGGTGAAAAGCCCGGCGATGACCGGCCAATGGGAAGCCTATCTGAAGCGCATCGAGCGGGGGGAAGCGACGCTGCCCGCGTTCCTCGATGACATCGAACGGTACGTGCGGGAGGTGGTGGGCAAGGCGGGCGAGCAGCCCGCGACGGGCGTCCGTCAGGCGGACCGGACGGAAGCTATCGCGCGGAGCGGACAGCCTCGCGCGGCGACCCCTTCCCCCACGGCCGCCGGCGCAATCGCGAATCCGGAACGGCGAGACTTTTCCGCGCATGCCGGCAACCTCGAGGATTTGCTGCACGCGGCGTTCGGGTTTGCCGAGTTTCGCCCGGTGCAGCGCGAAGTCTGTGAAGCGGTGGTGGGAGGGAAAGATGTGCTGCTCGTGATGCCCACGGGCGCGGGCAAATCGTTGTGCTACCAACTGCCGGGGCTCGCGAAGCACGCAGGCAGCGGAGGGGGCGCCACGCTGGTGATCAGCCCTCTGATTGCCCTGATGGAAGATCAGGTGGCGAAGCTCAAGGCGCTTGGTTTCGCGGTGGAGCGAATCCATTCGGGGCGGGACCGGGCGGCTTCCCGGGCGGCCTGCGTCGAATATCTGGCCGGGAATTTGCAGTTCTTGTTCGTCGCGCCGGAGCGCTTCCGCGTTCCCGGATTCGCGGAGATGCTCGGCAAGCGAAAGCCCGCGCTGATCGCGGTGGATGAAGCGCACTGCATCTCGCAGTGGGGCCACGATTTTCGCCCCGATTACCGCACGTTCGGCCAGCATCTGCCCGCTCTGCGGCCCTCGCCGGTGATCGCGTTGACGGCCACCGCTACGCCCATTGTGCAGGACGATATCGCGGAGCGGCTCGGGCTGGCTCCCGGCGGCCGGTTCATCCAGGGTTTCCGGCGTGAGAACATCGCGATCGAGGTGGTGGAAGCCGCTCCCGGCGAGCGGACGCGCCTGGTGGAGCAGTTGCTCGCCGACGAAGAGCGCCGCCCGGCCATTGTCTATGCGCCCACCCGCAAACAGGCGGATGCGCTGGCCGCGGAACTGCGCTCCGCGATCCCGTGCGACTCCTACCACGCCGGGCTAAGCGCCGCGATCCGCCATCGGGTGCAGGAAGGCTTTCTTGGGGGCGAACTCGAGGTGATCGTGGCGACGATCGCCTTCGGAATGGGCATCGACAAGCCGGATATCCGCACGGTGATCCACACGGCCATGCCGGGCAGCGTGGAAGGTTATTACCAGGAAGTGGGGCGCGCAGGGCGGGATGGGCTGCCCTCCCGCGCAGTTCTGATGCACTCCTACGCGGACCGTCACACGCACAACTTCTTCTTTGACCGGGACTATCCCGACGCCTCCGTGCTCGAACGGATCTTCCGTGCCCTGCGAGCCGAACCGCAGCCCAAGGAAGACCTTCAGCGCGCCATCGGCATGGAGGAGGAAGCCTTCGACAAAGCCCTCGAAAAGCTTTGGATTCACGGTGGGGCTATCGTCGATTTCGCGGAGAACGTTTCCCTCGGCGAGGAAGGGTGGCGCGACCCTTACGCGCATCAGGGCGCGCAGAAGCGGGCGCAGCTCGACCGGATGATCCAGTTCGCCGAAACCACGCGCTGCCGCATGCAGGCGCTGGTGGCGCATTTCGGCGACCAGGAGGGCTCCAAGCGCGCCTGCGGTCTTTGCGATTTCTGCGCCCCGGAGAAGTGCGAGGCGCAAACGGTGCGCGCCGCCACCGAAGCCGAGAACGAGGTTGCCTTCACGGTGATCGACCTGTTGAAACGCAATGAGGGCATGTCCACGGGGCGGCTGCACAGCGCCGTATCTGAGCGGCTGCCGATGATGGCTGCCGCGGATCGCGATGCCTTCGAGCAATTGCTGCATGCGATGGCGGCTGCCGGATGGCTGGAGGTGCGCGACGCTACGTTCACCGCCGATGGGAGGGAAATTCGCTTTCGCAAAGCGTCGCTCACCCACGAGGGTAGGACCGTGCAACCGGGGGAAGCGCTCGGGATGGTGATCCGCGAGGAGGTGCAACGGACGGAACGCCCCGCAAGGAAGCGCGCGCGCGCGGCCGCGAAAGCGAAGCTCGCGAAGGCGGAGCCCAAGACAGCGGATGCCCCCGCTTCCGCGAAGCGCTCCCGCAAGCAAGCGGCGGCGGAAGGCGGCGGCGAAGAGGCGCTAGGGCAGGCATTGAAGGCATGGCGGATGGCGCAGGCGAAGCGTAAGAAGGTGCCCGCGTTCCGCATCTTCAGCGACAAGACCCTCCATGCCCTCGCCGAGGTGCGGCCGCAGTCTCTGAATGAGTTGCTGCAGGTGCCCGGCTTCGGTCTGAAGCTGGTGGAGCAGTACGGAGCGGACCTG
>JADYZL010000041.1 GCA_020853155.1 Bryobacterales bacterium | reverse complement strand
TGCGCATGCCCAGTTCGCGCGCGGCGGAGGCCAGTTGCACGGCGTTGGCGTTCTGCATGATGAGTTCGCGCAGACGGTCGCTCAACTCCATCAACTCAAAGATGCCCATGCGCCCGCTGTAGCCCAGACCGAAACAGTGCTGGCAGCCGGCGCCCTTGAAGTGGGGGATCTCCCGCCCGGCATCGGTGCGAATGACGCCGGCCTCCCGCTTGCAATGCGGGCAGAGAACGCGCACCAGACGCTGCGCCAGCACGGCCACGATGGTGGAACTCATCAGGTAGTTTTCCACGCCCATATCGTGCAGGCGGGTGATGGCGCTGGGCGCGTCGTTCGTGTGGAGGGTCGAATACACGAAGTGCCCGGTGAGGGCGGCGCGGATAGCGATATCCGCCGTTTCGCGATCCCGAATTTCACCCACCATGATGACATCCGGATCCTGCCGGACGATATGCCGGAGACCCGTGGCGAAATCGAGGCCGATTTGCGGATTCACGAAAATCTGGTTGATCCCATCCATCTGGTATTCGACCGGGTCTTCGATGGTGATGATCTTCTTGTCGGGCTGGTTGATGCGCTTGAGCGCGGAATAGAGCGTGGTGGATTTGCCGCTGCCGGTGGGGCCGGTCACTAGAAAGATGCCGTGGGGCAGGGAGGTGAAATGGTGCATCCGCTCGAGCATCCGCTCATCGAAGCCGAGGCGCTGCAAGTCGTAAAAATCGCCCGCGGAGCGATCAAGCAAGCGCATCACAACGCTCTCGCCGTAGAGCGTGGGGAGCGTGGAGACGCGGAGGTCCACTTCCCGGCCCATCACCTTGATCTTGATGCGGCCATCTTGCGGCAGGCGCCGTTCGGCGATGTTCAGGCGGGCCATGAGCTTCAGGCGGGAGATGATGGCGGCCTTGAGGTCCTTGGGCGGGGAATCCTGGTTATAGAGCACGCCATCCACGCGGAAGCGGACACGAAATTCTTTCTCGAAAGGCTCGATATGAATGTCGCTGGCGCGCTTCTCGACGGCTTGGGCGATCATCGTGTTCACGAGGCGGATTACCGGCGCCTCAGACGCCATGTCGCGAAGTTGCTCGAGATCCGCGAGGGCTTCGGCATCCTCGCCCTCGAGGCCGCCCGTCCCGGCGTGCGGATGGGAATCCGCGTAGTGGCGCTCCACCGCTTCGAGAATCTCCGCTTCAGAGGCAAGCACGGGCCGCGTTCGAAGGCCGGTGAAGCGGGATACGGCGGCGATGGTTTCGAAATCGAGCGGATCCGCCATCGCCAGAAGAAGGGTGGAATCCTCGACGGCGTAGGGAATGGCGCGTGCCTGGCGCAGAAACCGGGCGTTCAGCCCTTCGAGTTCCGGGGCGTTCGGCGGCTCGCCCTGGATGTTCACGAGATCGAGATGCAGTTGCTCGGCCAGAGTGGCCAGCACGTCTTTTTGCGAAACGAAGCCGAGGTCCACCAGGATGCGGCCGATCTTGTCGCCGCGATCCTTCTGAATCTCCAAGGCTTTCTCGAGATCGTCGGGAGAGATGAGCCCTTTCGTGATGAGGCGCTCACCGAGACGCCGCGGGCGCGGGGCCGCCCCGGTGTGCGGGTTGCCGGCTTCGGCTGGGTGCGCTGGGGTGCTCATGTGCTCAAAATCCGGGACGATGCCTAGTATAGGGTGACCTTCGCCATGGGCGCGACCCGGGCCGCGTCGCTTGCGTCTCCGGTGGTTTGCAATTTGCGAAGATCGCCCGCTTTCGCCCGTACCACCATCTGCGCGGGCAGGCCCTGCAGATTCTCATAGGGGAAATAGAACAGCGTGGCCCCCATCACGATCTCTTCATTCTCCGGCACCGCGGCATGCGCCTTGGCCATCTCCGGCAGCATCGTCAGCAGGAGTTCCCGCAGCACGGGCACGCGGCCCAGCTTCGCGGTATGAATCTTCTCCACCTCGCCGGGAGGCATCCTTGTGAAGAAGGGCGAGATGCCCACAGCCGGGGAGAGGCTCACTTCGATGGAGAAGAGCAGCCCCGTGCCCGCTAGATACACGCCGCGCGTGGCGCCGATCACCTCCATCGGGCTCTCGGTGTTGTAGCGCTCGATGCGGCCGTCGATGGTGCGCTCCGACCGGCGGACCGCCCCAAAGTCAATGGGCGGCGGTTCGGCGGGAGTCTCCGCGGCAAGCAGCCCGCCGAGCAGCATGAGCGCCGCCAGCGCGCGCAAGCCGCCACGCCACAGGCGGGGCGACGTCATTGCCGTTCACCCATAAAAGCGACGTTCGCCACCATCTGGCGGCCATACTTCTTCTGGATGAACGCGACGGCTTCGCGCATCTGGTACATCTCTTGATCGTGCTCCCGCTCCAGGCGCTGCTCGGCGGCGTTCACCAGCCGCTTGGCTTCCTGTTGATGCTCCTGCCGCAACTCCGTCTTCACGCGGACGATCGCGGCGGCGAGGCGTTCGTCGACGGCGGCATCGATCCGGGCGTTCACCGCGTTGGCATCGAGTGCCGCAGGGGTTCCGGCGGCGGCGGAGGTCTGCGGTGCGAGTTCCGATGCCGCGAGTTCCCGGGCCGTGAATTCCTCGCCCGCGGGGCGCGCCATCCAGCCATGCGCCAGCACGGCAATCGCGAGGGCGAGCGCGCCGGCAAAATTCCATGCGGGCGAGCCGAAGCCCGCAAACCGCTTCCACCAGGCCACGGGTGTTTCCGCCGGAGCGCCCACGAGCACCGTGCGGCGGGGTGGCTCTTCGTCTTCCAGGCTCAGCAGGGTCTCCCGCAATTCGAGCAGGCGGTTGAGTTCCGCCTGGCTCTCCGGATGTTCGTTGATGGCCTGCAACTCGGCTTCGGGGGTGCGGGCGAGGTCGTCGCCGAATACCAGTTCCCGCAGGTCGCGTCCGTTCTTATCCATGGCTTGCACCGTGCCTTCTTCCCTTGCGGGTGCTCATCCTCGCGGGGGCCATCCCCGCATGGAGTGCGCTTACTCCGCCTTGCGCTTCTCCAAGCGCGGCTCCAGGGTCTGCTTCAGCAGTTCGAGGCCCGTATAGAGGCGGGACTTGATCGTCGAGACCGGAGTCCCGAGGATCTCGCCGATCTCCTCGAACTTGAAGCCCTGGTAGACCTTCAACACCACCGCTTCACGCTGTTCGGCGCTCAGCCGCGCGAGTGCCGTTTCGATCGCCAGCGACACCTCGACCGGCGCCATGCGGCGGCTCCATTCGGGGCCATCGCCGTGGCCGTTCCATTCCTCCTCCGGCCGCGACTTGCGGACGAGGGAGTAGGCCTCGTTATGCGCGATGCGAAACAACCAAT
>JADYZL010000040.1 GCA_020853155.1 Bryobacterales bacterium | reverse complement strand
GCCAAGTACTGTCTCAAAGCACGGCTCGGGTTAGTGCAGCGAAAGAACCTCAAGAACCGGTTCACTACCAGCGACTCCCCGTATGCGCTGGTGCTGAAGTTCGATCATCCCGGGCTTGCCGATTGTGGGCACGGCTCCCACACGGATACACACATCGAATGTTGAAGCCGGGGGAGGCCTCAGCCACCGCGGCCTGGGTTTGCGTCCGGCTTCGCGAACGCCTTGACCCGGAGGTGGAGGTCTGCCGGCCGGGGTGCCTGAACGATCTGGCCGCGACGTGGCCTTCCGGAGAAGTGGGCGAAATCCTGGTGTTTCGCCCAGGGCGGCGCTTGTTCCGAACGACGCTTCAGGTGGTATCGAGGGCCTGCCGACGCGGCCGTATTCCGCTGCCCGAAGAGGGGGTGTTGGAGATTTCCGCCCGGGTTTGGCTCTGCGGCACGCTTGCCGGTAAACCGGAAGCCCTGCGGGAAGCGGAGTTCCAGATCGCGGCGGCTAACGAGTGCCTCTCCCGCGGCGCAGCGCCCGCCGACACGGGGATCCGGCTGCGCATGCTCGAACCACGCGCGCTTCCCGAACTGCCTTTTGACCATCCCGAAGCGGTCGATTGCCTCTCTTCGCTGGAAGATGCCTCGACCGAGCCTGATACCGTGGATATCTACCTTCACCCGCAGCCGTGGGCGGCACGAGCCTGCCCTCTCTACCGCCGCATCTACCTCGGATATCCGCGGCTGCAGCGCTTCACGCTGGCCCATGAGCTGGCGCACCTGCTCGGCATGCCTCAGTGCGCTCACGTTGACGACAACCGGTTCCTCGAACGGGGCAACGTGATGGACGCCTCGCCCACCGGGGGGACGGGCGCGCTCACGCTGGGGCAGGCATGCATCTTTAATCTCGATGTGGAGTCCCTGGCCGCCCGCATCCGGGCACATCGCGACCGCCGCTTTCCGCTCCGGCGGATGATCGACGCTCGCGGAGAGGCCGTTCGCGGCCCGGGGTTGGGGTTCGATTTCGATAGCCCCGCCCATGCATTGCGAAGTGGATGAACGGTGAGTTTACGCACCCGCCGCAACGCGAACCTGCACGCGGCGAATCCAATCCACGATCAAGCCGAGTGTCTGGCTATTCGATTCTTGGGGATCGCGCGAGGGTATCCATGGTTCGAGCGTCGCACCACGCGCCAGCATGCAGTCGATCCGCGGCGCCAGTTCCGCTGCTGTGAGATTCGCCGACGATAGCCAGTCAATCGTTTCGTGGCGCTTCACCCAGGCATCGTCAATCGGGTTGAATCCCCATGAGATCGCCATGCCAGGCACGCCCAGCCGGAGCAGTTCCATGGCCGACTTGCGGTTCGATTTGGTGATGGCGCCGTCGCATGCCACCATCCAGGCATCGATCTTTTCCTCGTATTCGCGCACCAGGAAACGCGGCTTCATCGCGAAGCGCGAGCGAAGCATCTCCGCATCGTCCCCCGCAATCCACAGCACGTAGACGTCCCGCGCTTCCAGCAGGGGCAGGGCAGCTTCCAGCAGATCAGCCAAAGGCGTAATCGCTTCCTTCCAGCTTCCTGGAAAGACGCCCAGCAGCGTGGCGTGGGGCGGCAGATGGAACTCCTCGCGCACCTTCCAGCGATCCCGGCGGGTGTGCTGAAATTCGCGGAAGTAGGGTCCGCAATAGGTGACGCGCCCGGCAAGAAGCGGCGGTTCCTCGTAGATACCCGCTTCGTCGAGGAAGAGGATCTGGTCTGCAAGGCGCAGCGCCGCCATCGTCAATTTCTCCGCACTGGTGAACCAATCCGTCAGGAAAAGCGCCGGTTTGTCGAAGATCTTCGCCGCGGGCATCACCGCGAACTCTTCGTGGGCGATGACAAGATCGGGTTGCAGCCATCCGATCAACCGGCCCGTGAGCACGGATGTCTCCACATAGGAGTTCTGCGCCGGGAGGCCAAGGTCGATGATGGGCCGGCCCGCATCGGCAATCGCGCGCGCCCCTTCCGCGTAGGAAACGAAGCGCGTCTCCAGTTGCGGGATCTCCCCTTGCAGGGCAGAGGCGATCTCGAGATCGAGCATCGCATGACCGCGCCCGCGTCCGCGCGAGAAGTAAAGCAGTTTCGTGGAGTCCGGTCGAAATTCGGGAAACGGCACGGTTGTAAGCCCTACGCGTCAATGGTTGCGCTACCTAGACTATCGCAACACGTGTTACGGCATCACGTGATACGACATACCGGCTAATCGCCGCGCGGAGGAACGACGCTACCATGAGAGTCGGGACTTTCCCCGTGGGGCGCTTGCTTGCAGAACGAGAATACAGGTTCAGATCGCCCGGAGCACTTCGACTCCTTCGATTGGCCCAACAATTATTTCAACTATTTCACTGAGATTGAAGAGCACTTTCAGCAAGCGCGCGGGACGGCGTTGTTTCTGCTGTCGCCCCTCGATTGGGCTCTCATCGAGACCTGGAAGAATTCCGGAGTGCCGCTCGAAGCGGTGTTGCGCGGCATCGACGCGGCGTTTGAGAAGTGGCGCGCGGGCAAGCGGAGAATGCAGCAGGTGAACTCGCTCGCTTACTGCTCCCAGGCGGTGCTCACGGAGGCGCAGCGGCTTCTGGACCGGCAGGCGGGGATCGACGAAGGCGCGAAGACACCCAGCCGCGCCCCGTTCACGAAGGAGGCGCTTGCGCGCTATCTCCATGAGAACGCCGCTGCCCTGGCCGCTTCTCCGCATGAGAGCATCCGAGCGCTTGGCTCTACACTCGGGCGTTTAGCCATGCAGGCGGACGCTCTTCCTGAGGATCTAGACGGCTTTGATGCGGAGGACCTGGAACGGCAACTCACGGCGCTCGAAGAGAAGATGCTGGCGCAACTCCGCCTGGCCCAAAGCGACGAGAGCCTTCTTGCCGCGCGGCGCGAATTGGACGCGCAACTGAAGCCCTATCGCGGGCGGATGTCCGCCGAACAATTGCGCCAGTTGGAAGATCAATATCTTTCGCGCAAGCTGCTCGACCTGGCGAAACTGCCCCGGCTCAGTTTGTTCTATATGACCGACTACGGCGTGTAGCGTGCGCGAGCTGGCGCGGTGAAGCAGGCGCGCGCCGTTCGCTATCGTTATGGCGCACAATAGAAGCTGATTGTGAACGCCAAACGCGCATCCCTGCTTGCACTCGCCGCGTGCCTTGTCCTCGGCTTGATCGCGGGCCTCGCGCTGGGGCTCTTTCTGCCGCGCTTGCAGCGCTCCCTCTTCCCGGTCGGAACCGTCTCCCGCGTGTTCGACCCGCCTTCCGTGGTCCAGCAGATTCGCAACCTCAGCCAGTTGGTGACCATAAAGTACACCATCCAGAAGGCCGTGGCGATTGAAGAGCAGAAGGTTCCGTTCGGCACGGAGCGTTTGCTGCTTTTCGTGCAGGCGGAAGTTGCCGCCGGCCTCGACCTGAGCCATCTGCGCGAGGACGATGTGAAAGTGCAGCCGGATGGCGTGATTCTGGTATCCCTGCCCCCGGCGGAGATCACGAGCGTCGAGATGGACGACAAACTCACCCGGGTATGGGATCGTTCCATCACTTGGTGGACTCCGTGGGTGCCCTACAACCAGGATCTGGAGCGGCAGGCGCGCCTCGAAGCACGCAAGGAGGTGGAGAAGGCCGCGCTCGACATGGGCATTCTCACCCAGTCGAGCCACAACGCACAGGCCATCATTCGCAGCTTGCTGATGAGCGCGGGCGCGGCCGACGTAAAGTTCCTCGACCGTAGCTGACGGCTGCCTCGCCCTCATACCCATTCCATATCGGGAGATGCGAACGCAATGACGAAATACCTGGTGGTTCTGGCGGGCAGCGGCCTGGGCGGGTTGTTGCGCTTCGCCGCGGGAAACTGGATATTCTCCCGCTTTGACTGGCGCTATCCCACCGGAACCTTTCTGATCAACGTCACGGGTTCTTTCTTCATCGGCCTGTTGATGGCGCTGCTCACGGAACGCTGGGAAGTGCATCCTTACTGGAGGCTCTTTCTGGTGGTGGGCTTGCTGGGCGGCTTCACGACATTCTCCACGTTTGAGTTCGAGACGTTGCAAGCGGTGCGAAACGGCGAGAAGCACATCGCGGCTCTATACGTGATGAGCAGCGTGAGTTTCGGGTACCTCGCCGTGTGGCTGGGAGTGATGCTGGGGGCGCGGAAGTAGATCGCGGGCCGTCATTCTATCTTCCCACTGAATCGGACGGCGGATTGAGATATGCTTCGAGAAGTTTCGCCGCCACGGGCGGCGCTATTCCGAAGGAGACTCTCTTTTCATGAGCAACAAGATTGAAGATATTGAGGGAATTGGTTCCGTCTATGCGGAAAAGTTGGGGGCCGCCGGCATTAAGACCACGGCGGACCTGCTTGCGAAAGCGGGCGCGAAGAAAGGGCGCGGCGAACTCGAGACCGCTACCGGCATCAGCCACGCGCACATCCTGAAGTGGGTGAACCACGCAGACCTGATGCGCATCAATGGCGTGGGCGGGCAATACGCGGAACTGCTGGAGGACGCGGGCGTGGACACGGTGAAGGAACTCCGCACGCGCAATGCCGCGAACCTCGCCGCGAAGCTGGCTGAAGCCAATGAAAAGCGCAAGCTCACCGGCAACGTGCCCAGCGAATCCATGGTGGCGAAATGGATTGAAGAAGCCAAGGGGATGGAGCCGGGCGTCAGCCATTAGCCGCAAGACGCGGGCTCGCCGGATTCCCCATCCACGGGCGAGCCCGCTTACCGCAGAGTCTCCGATGCCGCCGGCCCGGCGGCACAGGCCGCGCCTCCCTCGTGAAACAATGGTTCTTGAACCAATCCCTCATGGAAATCTTCAAGGACTTCTCCATTGAATCCGCGCATCGCTTGCCGCATGTGCCGGAGGGGCACAAGTGCGCGCGATTGCATGGGCACTCCTTCCGGATCCGGGTGTACGTCGCCGGGCCGCTCGATGCACGTCTTGGCTGGGTGACGGATTTCGCCGAGATCAAATCCGCGTGCCAGCCGCTTGAGGAAGCGCTCGACCATCGTTACCTGAACGAGATTCCCGGCCTCGAAAACCCCACGAGCGAGAACCTGGCGCGCTGGATCTGGCATCGGCTGAAGCCGCAGTTGCCCGGATTGAGCCGCGTGCGGATTATGGAAACCTGCACCAGCGGATGCGAGTATACGGGAGATTGAGGATGGCGCTTTACCTGGGCGTGGACGGCGGACAATCAAGCACCACAGCGCTGATCTCGGATGAGACCGGCCGCGTGCTTGGCCGGGGCGTGGGCGGGCCTTGCAACCACGTCGGCAAGGCGGAGGGCCGCGCGCG
>JADYZL010000039.1 GCA_020853155.1 Bryobacterales bacterium | reverse complement strand
TGTGGTAGAGCACGTAATCCGAGCGGTCTCCCTGCTCCATGGTGCTCGGCCCAAGGTAGAGCATCGCATGGAACGGCATCGATTGGTTCTCCTGCCGGTAAAAGAGCAAGTCGCCCGGCCGCGCCTGTCCAATATCCTTTCCTATCGCGAAAGCATTGTAAAGAAGCAATGTTTCCGCATCGGCAAATTGCCCGAATGCGCCGGATTGGAGGTCCTCCACCTGGAATTCGCCCGCCTTCAGCCGGAACAAGTCCGCGCGCAGGGGGGTGAAGGGATATTGGAAGCGCATCACGTCCGGGATAGGCTTGACCACCTTCAGCCCCACGCGCACGGCCCACTCGCCATCGTGGCGTCGCAAGGCCTCCCGGTAGGCGTAGCGCAGGAGAGCGGCGCAATCGTTGATCTCCGGGTCGAGATCGTCACCACGATAGTACTGCTCCTCGGCCAGAAATCGAAACCAATCGCGAAATGCGCGCGCGTCGGCAGGACTAGTCAACTCCAGCGAATCCGGGAAACCGTTGCGGTTGCGATCCCGCCAGTCGGGCTTCACCTTCACCTCCGCGGCAATGCGGTCCCCCGCCGGGCCATGGGCCATCAGGCGGACTTCCCCCGGCACGACGCCTGCCTGGATGACCGCCACATCCTGATTTCCTTCCTCGCGGATCTGGACGATCCGGGCCACCCCCGCAGGCCCATCCAGCAGGTAATCTTCATTGACGCGGGCGCGTGCCGAACCCACGAGTTCGAACTCTCTACTGGCAATCCCATTGGCCAGCAGCGTCTCCACGGCCGGAACCGACGCCTGGCCGTTTTCCGCCGTCAGCATCAACCAAACCACAGGGATAGCCGAAAGAGCGATGACGGCGGCCAAGATGCCATACCGTTTCACCCTGCCGATTCGATCATCCAGCACTCCTCTCTCCACCGTGGCTCACCCTTCCTGCAATCTCCGCTTCGCCTCTTGGCCCTCCCTCACGAAAGGACAAAAGCAGGATCTTGCCCGCATCCTCTGGATGGAAGTGTCTCGAATTTGTTGCGGGGACCAGCCGGTTAGCCGCCCTGCGCGCCCTAAATGGTGCATGCGGAGGAACCGGGATCGCCGGCTCACGAATCGGCGCAGACCGGCCCATCGTAAGTACTATGCTGCCGGGCACTTGTCAGGCACACCGCTCGGGCGCGGTCGTAATCCACCAGATCAGTCCAAATCGATCCCTAACACCGCCGCTTCGGCCGTAGGTTTGGTCGGCCATCGGCATCAATTCCTCCATTCCCGCCGTCCGCGCGCGGCGAAAGACGGCATCCGCATCCTCCACATATAGAAAGAGGTGGACCGGAGACCCGCCGAATTGCTGGATAGAAGGCATGAATGGATAGTCCGGGCTTCCGTCGCACAGCATCAAATGAGAGTCCCCAATGCGAATTTGTCCGTGCCGCAATCGACCTTCTGGCGTCGTCTCAATAAGCCCTCTCTCCGCTCCAAACGCCTGCTCATAGAGGGCAATTGCCTCCACGGCTCCTTGGACCACCAGGTACGGGGTGACTGTGTGAAATCCCTCTGGTATAGGCATCATCTCCTCCTCTCGATGGAACGGAACCGGTAGGTTTCCAGGGCGATTCCTTCTTACCGCTCTCGCCCGATCCACGCTTGGCAGCGTGTTCCCTATTCTATTCGCAAACACGCCGTGGCATCCCTTCTACGATGGGGCGATATGCCAACGCGCGGCCCAAGGGGATGGCAACAGCGCCGGTCGCACAATCGGAACCGTGGTTTCCATCGGAATCCCGGTCGGACTAACCTAAGATTTAGGTAATGCGAACAGATACCCAGCCAGTTCGGTGCGGCAATTGTGGTTCCGATGCCCACTACACCATTTTGGTGCATGCCGATGAGTTGGAGCCTCCCGACCTCGACACGCGGCCGGGCGAACCCCTCCGGTCCTCACTGCCGTTCTGGATCAAGCGCTGCGCTTCCTGCGGGTATTGCGCCGACGAGATCGACCGCGTCCACGAAGAGGCTGGGCCGGTAATTGAAAGTCCGATATACCAGGCGCAGTTGAGCGATGCGCGCTTTCCGGAGAAAGCCAACGAGTTCATCTGTTACGCCTTGATCCTGGAACGCGTCGGCCAGTATGCCGATGCTGGCTGGACCGCAATGCATGCCGCCTGGGTCTGCGACGATAGCAGCTCTCAGGAGGCTGCATCGCTCTGCCGACAGATGGCCGTGCGCTCATGGACGGCGGGCAAGCGCCAGGGCCAGGCGTTCCATGAGACCCACGAAAGCGAGTTCCTCATCGTAAGCGATGTCCACCGGCGTCTTGGCGAGTTCGAGCATGCCCTCACCGCCTGTAATTTGGGCGCGGAAGGCGAAGACCTTCCCGACTTGCTGGACCACTGCTTTCGCCTCGAACGCTCCCTGATCTCACGGAAAGAACTTGGGCGGGGTTCACTACGCGATTTGCCGATGTTCAGCGGCGGCTCACAGGCCGTGGGAGGCGCCCAATGAAACGTCAGGGAAAAGTGGCCCCTGGCGGGCGGCGGCTCAAGGATCTCGCCGGGATCGGGCCGCGCATGCTTGAGGATTTCGAGGCTCTGGGCATCACCAGCGTCGAAGCCCTGTGCGGCCAAGACCCCCGGCAGCTCTACGAACAGCTCTCCGCACAGAAGGGCGCGCGCATGGACCCTTGCGTTCTCGACACCTTCACTTGTGCGGTTGCCCAAGCGAAAAACCCGAATCTTCCTGTCGAGCAACGAAACTGGTGGTACTGGAGCCGGGTCCGGAAGGGGCAGATTCCGCTACAAACTTTGCCTTGTGAGCCCGCTTGATTTCATCCGCTTGGGTGGATTTTGCGAAACGAAGCCAAGTGCGTGGAGCAAGGGGAATCGCGAATTTCCGTCTATTCCGATTGCCCCTTCACGCGGTTCTCTCCCACAATCCCAACGTTCGCCCGCCACGCTAACCCGGCCGTGCAATCGCCCTGCCCCGAATGCTCCGGGTCCGTTCTGAGAATCCAGTACGAGTAAGCGCATTGTGTTACACTGGCCAAGCTTGACACTGCCCGAGCTTTTTGACCTTTCCCTGATCCTCCGCCGCGGCGAGTGCGCGCTTGAATGGGACCGCACCTACACCTTCGGCGAGATTGACGCGCGCGCCAGCCAAATGGCGAATGCTCTGTATGCGCGCGGAATCGCCGCCGGCGACAGACTCTGCGTCTATCTCTCGAACTCGATTGCCTATATCGATTTGTTTCTCGCCGCAACGCGCCTGGGCGTGATTTTCGTCCCGGTGAATATCCTCTATCGAGACCGGGAAATCCGGCACATCCTCGAAGATGCGGACCCCGCGGCCGTCATCAGCGACGAGGCCAACGCGCCGCATATTCCGGATGGTGCGCCACTCTGGCGGATGGAGGATCTCTTGCGGGAAGCCGCGGAGCAGCCCGCCACCCGGCGCATCTCCGTGACGGATGGGGATGCGCCCGCCGCTCTCGTCTACACGTCCGGGACAACCGGTGTATCCAAGGGCGCCATCATCACACACAATGCATTCGCGGTGAATGCGCTGAATATCATCTCCTGCTGGCAGATTCAGTCCACGGATCGCCTGCTGCTCACATTGCCTCTATTCCATGTCCATGGGCTCGGCAATGGCTTGCATTGCTGGCTGATTAGCGGCTGCCGCATGCGGCTGACCGAGCGATTCGATCATGCTCGCGCCGCGGAATGGATGCTGGATTTTGAGCCCACGCTCTTCTTTGGCGTGCCGACGATGTATGTGCGTCTGCTGGATGTGGAAGAGGATGCCGCGCGCCGGATCGGCGAACGGATGCGCCTCTTCGTTTCCGGCTCCGCGCCCTTGCCGTCGCAAGTACTCGAAGCGTTCCGCAATCGGTACGGACATACGATTCTCGAGCGCTACGGCATGAGTGAGACGCTCATGAACATCTCCAACCCCTATGTGGGCGAGCGACGCCCGGGCAGTATCGGCTTACCCCTGCCGGGGGTTTCGGTGCGCAACCTGGACCCGGACGGAAATCCCGTCAACGATGGAGAGACCGGCGAACTGTATGTGCGCGGATCGAATGTCTTTTCGGGCTACTGGCGCCGGCCGGAAGCGAGCGCCGCCGCCTTCCGCGACGGGTGGTTCCGGACCGGGGATCTTGCCGTCAGGAGTGCCGATGGATACTACACCCTGCAGGGCCGCGCGGGCGATTTGATTCTTTCCGGCGGATTTAACATATATCCCCGGGAGATTGAGGAATTCCTGACCGAGCAGCCTGGCGTTGCGGAAGCTGCCGTGGCCGGGGTTTCCGATCCGCTGCGCGGCGAGGTTCCTGTCGCCTGGGTGGTAGCGCGCGTTGGAACGGTTGGCGAAATAGATTGTGACGCCCTTGAAACCGCATGCCGTAGTCACCTGGCCTCATTCAAGATCCCGCGGGCGTTTATCGTGGTCGACAAACTCCCCCGCACCGCGTTAGGGAAAATCCAGAAACACCTTCTGCCTCCTTGGAAGCGAGAGTCGTGAATAGCGGCCTGCAATTG